>JAFARH010000046.1 GCA_019245555.1 Betaproteobacteria bacterium | reverse complement strand
CGAACGGACGGCCAACCAGTTGCAGGCCGATCGGCGCACCGTTGCGGGCGAAGCCGCACGGCAGCGACAGGGCGGGCACGCCCAGGGTGTTGAACGGGCGGGTGAGGCCGGTGAAGCCCGCGACCATCTTGAGCACCGCCGGACCGCCCTGCTGCTCGGTGTCGGTTTCCTCGAGCGTCGGGATTGGGAAGGGGATGGCGGGCAGGACGATCGCATCCACCCCCTCAAGCGACGTCGCCAGGAAGTCCTTGACGAACAGTGCGCGCAGCCTGAGGGCATCGATGTACTGCGTCGCCGGGATGAAGAAGCCCGCCTCCATTCGCGTTCGCACCTGGTTGGCATAGAGCTCCGGCGTCTTCTCCATCCACGGGCGATGCATCGCCGCCGCCTCGCACTTCACCATCACCTCGGCGGCCCGATAGAGCGCCGTGAAATCCGGCAGGGCAACCGACGAGACGATCGCGCCGAGACGGCCGAGCGTCTCTGTCGCCAGCTGCACTGCCGCCCCGATCGAGGGCTCCAAAGGAGCCAACCCGTCCTTCGGCAAGGCGAGTCCTATCCGGAGCCCCGCAACCCCGCCATCGAGGCCGGCTTCGTAGTCCGGCACCGGACGCTCGCTGGTTGTCGAATCGTCGGGATCGTGGCCGGCGACGGTGGTCAGCATGCGTGCGTTGTCGCGCACCGTGCGGGTCAGCGGTCCGACATGGTCGAGGCTCCATGAGCGTGCGACGGCGCCGGCGCGACTGACCCGTCCGTAGGTCGCCTTCATGCCGACGACTCCGCAGGCGGCTGCGGGCAGCCGGATCGAGCCGCCGGTGTCGGAGCCGAGGGCGCCATAGACCAGGCGCGCCGCCACCGAGGCGCCCGAACCGCTCGAGCTGCCACCGGTGACGCGGGTCTGGTCCCACGGGTTGCGGCAATGGCCGTGATGAATATTGTGCCCGGTCGGGCCGGCAGCGAACTCGGCCATGTTGAGAAAGCCGAGCTCGACCACGCCCGCGGCATCGAGCTTCTGCAGCACCGTTGCCGTCACCGGCGCGACCCAGTCCCGGCGGATGGCGCTGCCGCCGGTCGAGAGCTCGCCCTTGCGGTAGTACATGTCCTTGTGCGCCATCGGCACGCCGTGCAGCGGCCCGCGCCGACCGCCGCCGGCAAGCTCGGCATCCATCGCCCGGGCCTGCGCCAGGGCCTTATCCCGGTGCAGCCGGAGGAAAGCGTTGATGCGCGGCTGCCACTGCTCGATACGGGCCAGGCAGGCTTCGGTCGCTTCGACCGAGGAGATGCGGCGGCTGGCGATCGCGTCGGCGACCTCGCTCAGATCCCACAGCGCGATGTCGTCGTTCCTCATGGCCGGGCCTTGCGTTCCATCAGGCTGGCGAACGCGGCCGGCTCGTCGTCGAAGGTGAGCCGTGCCGCCGCCCTGCGCACGGCGTCGTTCAGCACCTCGACCTCCGCGGCGATCTCGGCCAGCCGCGCATCGTCGTACTTCAGCTGCTGCAGGCGGGCAGCGATACCGGCCGCCGTCTTCGTCTTTTCGTCCATGTCGAACTCCCTTCAGAAGCGCAGCTTGAGCGCGGCGAGCCGGGCCTGGTCTTCGCCCGAGAAGGTCATGATCTTGCGCGCCTTCTGGTCGAACTTCATGCCAATGCCTTCGCTGCAGGCAGCGAGCGTGCCGCTTTCGGTGTCGAAGGCGTAGTGCACCAGCTTGAGGATCTTGTCGGTGTAATCGGCAAGACCGCTCATGATCGTCAGCAGCGCGCCGGACTTCAAGGTGCTCCGATAGCTGTGCAAGGTCTCGACGACGACGGTACCTTCGCCGCGCGCCTGCATGGCACCACGGTCGAAGCCGAAATGATTCCACAGCCATGGCGCGGCATCGGAATAGCGACCGAACTGATGGCGCGGCAGGAAGTGGCCGTGCTCGTCGCACTCGTCCGGCTTGATCACCGTGCGACCCGCCGCGATCAAGCCGATGCCCTCGGCATCCTCGAGCCGGACATGCGGCATCGCCGTCGTGCTGACGCTGCGCGGTCGTGCCTGTGTCGGCAGCTCGACCCGCATCGCCTCGGCGCGCTGGCGGACCTTGTCGGGCCAAGGCTTGCTGCTCACCACGCGCTGTCGGATGGTCGAGGCAAGCGTCCCAGCCGCGGCGTTGCGCAGCTCGTGGTAGATCGCGAGGTCGTGCGCGCCGACCTCGACCGGAGCGGAGCGCACCTCGACAGCATCGACGACACGGAACTCGCGCAGGTAGCGGATATGGTCTTCCTGCGCACTGACGATTGTGCCCGACGCGCGCTGCGCGCGCGGCCCGATGCCCAGCCGGTGCAGAAGGTGAGCCGACGCCTCGTGGCCGAACTCCGTGTAGTACTGGACGTTCAGATGGTCGTTTTCATCGCACTGCCAGGTGTTCACCGCGGTGGTGTAAGTCGGGACAAGTTCAGCCGAAGGCACGAGCAACACTCTCTCCAACCTGTGGATGGTCGTCTCAAATGGCCGAAAAAGCCCCAGAAATCGACATTTTTTGCGCTTTCGGCCCTTGCGGGCCCGCGATTCGTGGATA
>JAFARH010000023.1 GCA_019245555.1 Betaproteobacteria bacterium | reverse complement strand
CACAGCGGCCGCACTGTAGAATTTTTGCATCACCCTAGGGGAGAAGCCAATGAAGACCGTTTTCGCCATTGCGCTTGCGCTCGGTTTTTCGGCCGCCGCAACCGCACAGGAAGGTACGCTGCAGAAGATCAAGAGCTCGGGCTCGATCACGATCGGTCATCGTGACGCCTCGATCCCGTTCTCGTACTACGACGACAAGCAGCAGGTGGTCGGCTATGCAGTCGACCTCTGCCTGAAAATCGTCGACGCGGTCAAAGCCGACCTGAAGATGCCGAAGATCGAGACCAAGTACCAGCTCGTGACCTCGGCAAACCGCATTCCGCTGATGGCGAACGGCACGATCGACCTCGAGTGCGGCTCGACTACCAACAACCTCGAGCGCCAGAAGCAGGTCTGGTTCACCATCACGCACTTCGTCACCGCCAACCGCTGGGTGTCGAAGAAGTCGGCGAAGCTGCATAAGCTCGACGATCTCAAGGGCAAGACGATCGTCTCGACCGCCGGCACGACCAACATCAAGCAGATCACCGAGATCAACGCCGAGAAGAACCTCGGTATGAACATCATTTCGGCGAACGGCCACCCCGAGGCGTTCCAGATGGTGGAGACCGGCCGCGCCGTGGCATTCGTGATGGACGACATCCTGCTCTACAGCCTCGCCGCGCAGTCGCGCAGCCCCAAGGACTACGAGATCTCGGCGGATGCGCTCTCGGTCGAGCCCTACGGCATCATGCTGCGCAAGGACGACACCGAGTTCAAGAAAGTCGTCGACGCCGCGATGACCAACATCTACAAGTCGGGCGAGATCAACGGCATCTACGCCAAGTGGTTCCAGAAACCGATCCCGCCGAAAGGCATCGACCTGAACATTCCGATGAGCGCGCAGATGAAGAAGGTCGTCGCCAATCCAACGAGCTCGGGCGACCCGGCCGACTACAAGTAATCGCTGGTCTCCAGTGCATTACAACTGGCACTGGAAGGTTCTTCTGGAGACGGAGCCCGGCGGCACGGGCTCCTACCTCCACTACCTGATCGTCGGACTCGGCTGGACCCTCGCCACGGCGCTAGCCGCCTGGGTGATCGCGCTCGTTGTCGGCGCCTTCGTCGGCACGATACGCACTACCAGCGCACATTGGGCGGTGCGTCTTGGCAACCTGTACGTCGAGATCTTTCGCAACATCCCGCTCATCGTGCAGATGTTCCTATGGTTCTTCGTCGTGCCGGAGCTGCTGCCGCAGGCGATGGGCGACTGGATCAAGCAGATGCCGCCACCCTGGGGCTCCTATCTCCCCGCCGTGTTCTGCCTCGGCATCTTCACTTCGGTGCGCGTCGCAGAGCAGGTGCGCGCCGGCATCAATTCGCTCCCGCGCGGTCAACGCTTCGCCGGCACCGCGATGGGACTCACGCAGGCACAGACCTATCGCTACGTGATCCTGCCGCAAGCCTTCCGCATCATCCTGCCGCCGCTGACCTCCGAGTCGATGAACATCATCAAGAACTCCTCGGTGGCCCTCACGATTGGCCTGCTGGAGCTCACCGGCCGAGCGCGGGCAATGCAGGAGTTCAGCTTCCGCGTCTTTGAGGCCTTTACCGCTGCGACGGTGATCTATCTCCTGACGAACCTGATCGTCGTGCTGCTCATGCGGATCCTGGAGAACAGGGTTCGCGTGCCGGGCCTTATCGCCGCTGGCGGCGCGCCACAGGCGGGGCACTGATGGAAGGCTTCGATTTCGACGTCATCAGGCGCTCGGTTGGCTACCTTTTCCGCGACGGGATGACGTTCACCGTCACGCTCACGCTCATCGCCATGACCGGTGGCATCATTTTCGGCACGCTGCTGGCGATGATGCGCCTCTCGAGCATCAGGGCGGTCTCCACGCTCGCGGGCGCCTACGTGAACCTGATGCGCTCGATCCCGCTGGTGCTCGTCATCTTCTGGTTCTTCTTCCTCGTGCCGTATATCGGCGCCTGGATCCTGCGCGAATCGCAGCCCGTCCAGGTTGGCGCCTGGCTCTCGGCGGTGATCACCTTCACGATGTTCGAGGCGGCGTACTACTGCGAGATCATGCGCGCCGGCATCCAGTCGATCCCGCGCGGGCAGGTGTGGTCGGGCTACGCGCTCGGCCTCAACTACTGGCAGACCATGGGCTTTATCGTGCTGCCGCAGGCATTCCGCAACATGGTGCCGGTGCTGCTCACTCAAACCATCATCCTTTTCCAGGACACCTCGCTCGTCTACGTGATCTCCGCCACCGACTTCCTCGGCGCCGCCGCCAAGGTCGCGAATCGCGACTATCGGCTGGTCGAGATGTACTCCTTCGTCGCCGTGGTCTACTTCATCATCTCTTATTCGCTCTCCCTGCTGGTCAAACAACTCCAGGACAGGATCGCCGTCATCCGATGATCTCGATCAAGAACATCTCGAAGTGGTACGGCACCTTCCAGGTCCTCACCGACTGCTCGACCGAGGTGGCGAAGGGCGAAGTTGTCGTGGTGTGCGGTCCCTCGGGCAGCGGCAAGTCGACGCTCATCAAGTGCGTCAACGGCCTGGAGCCGTTCCAGAAGGGCGAGATCCTCGTCGATGGCGTGTCGGTCGGTGATCCCAAGACCGACCTGCCCAAGCTGCGCTCGCGCATCGGCATGGTGTTCCAGAACTTCGAGCTCTTTCCGCACATGACGGTGACCGAGAACCTGACGCTCGGCCAGATGAAGGTGCTTGGGAGGCCCGAAGCGGCCGCGCGCGAAAAAGGATTGAAGCTCCTCGATCGCGTCGGGCTCATCGCTCACAAGGACAAGTTCCCAGGCCAGCTCTCGGGCGGTCAGCAGCAGCGCGTGGCGATCGCGCGCGCCCTGTCGATGGATCCGATTGCGATGCTGTTCGACGAGCCGACCTCCGCGCTCGACCCCGTAATGATCAACGAGGTGCTCGACGTGATGGTCGAGCTCGCGCGCGAAGGCATGACCATGATGGTGGTGACGCACGAGATGGGCTTCGCGCGCAAGGTGGCGCACCGCGTGATCTTCATGGATTCCGGCAAGATCGTTGAAGACGCGAAGAAGAACGATTTCTTCGGTACCCCGCGCTCCGAGCGCGCGCAGCAATTCCTCTCAAAGATCTTGTCGCACTAGCTACTGGCTGGGCGTCGGCGTTCCCTCGACGCGCTCTCGCATCACGTTGGAGAGCGAGTAGTTCGGGTACGCCTTCCTGAAGTTGACTAACTCCCGATCGGCGTCGGCATGCCGGCCGCGGCTGCGCAAGTCCGCAATCCGCTCGAGCCAGCGCTCGGGATTCTCCGGCGCGGCGGCGAGTGACCCCGCGCTCGGAGCGGCGGCAATGCGGGAAGCTGCCGCCTGACGCTTTGCAGTGGCAGCCTGCAGTTCCGCATTGGCGGCCTGCTTTTCCGCATTAGCCGCCATGTCTCGCGCAGCGCGCGCCTCTGCGCTCGCTTGCGCGCGCATTGGATCTGTCGCGGCCGCCGATCGCGCTGCCGCGGCTTCGCGCGGCGCGCTCGGCTGAGGATCCGGAGTGAATGCTGGTTGACGCTGCGGCTGGGCTCGCGGTGCGTTCTCGGCCTTCTGCGCCTGCTTGATCTCGCCCCTCACGAAGGCGGACGGTATTGCTTCGGGGTCCGGCCGCTCACGGTCGAGGTGGAGCGTCAGCGCTACCGCGAAGACGAGCACCGCCGCAGCAGCGAGCGAGTAGTACCAGCGATGCCGTCCCGCGGGCACCACCAGTGGTGCGTGCGATTCGGTCACCTCGCGCGCGGCGGCCAGGATCTTCTGATCGAGCGCCGCCGGCGGCTCGAGCGGCTCGAGCTCACGGTAATGCTTTGACAACTTCGGATCGCGCTCGTCAGCCATCGTTCATCGCCGCCTTCAGCTTCGCCATCGCGTATCTCAACCTGCTCTTCGCCGCCTCTTCATTGGTGCCGGTTGCCACGGCGATCTCCGCGACGGAGAGCTCGCCCTCTTCATGCAGGAGGAAAGCTTCCCGCTGCAACGGCGGCAGCGCCTGCAATGCGGCGGCGAAGCGCGCGAGGCTCTGGCGCGCCTGCACCTGATCGGCGGGATCCGGGCTTGCGCCCGGCGCCTCGTCGCCTTCCAGCGCGACCAGCGTCAGCCCACGCTTTCGCCAATGGTCCACCAGGTGATTGTGCGCGATCGTGTAGAGCCACGTCGTGAAGCGCGCCTGCGGCGAGTAGCGGCCACGCGCCTCGATCACGCGCAGCCAGATCTCCTGGAAGAGTTCTTCGCCCACCGGCCGACTCTTCACGCTGCGCAGCACGAAACGGTAGAGGCGTCCCCGGTGGCGCGCATAGAGCGTCTCGAAGGCCCCGGCGTTCCCATCTCGGTAAGCGAGCATGAGCTGTTCGTCCGAGGCCTCCATGCCCTCCGATTATCACGCCGGGTCGGGTACAAACCCCGGGAACGGCCGCGGCAACGGCGCCATCGGCACGGGCTCGCGGATTACGCCTCGCGCCACGAGGTTGCGGTAGCTGTCGTAGTACAAGGTAATGGTCTCCACCGGTACGGGCGTCGCCCGCTCAAACGCGACGTTCTGGACATAGGACGTCTCCCGACGGCCATGGCCCGTGCCGAGGCTCGACTCCGCCTGCGACCTCGCCTGAGAGGCCAACTTCTCGGCGGCTGCTGCACCGTCGTCGCGGGAGTAGGGAGCGCTCTGCGGGGCGATCGGCTGCGGCTCCTGCTTGCGGCGAAAGACGGCGACGCCGATCACGCCGACGTTGTCCGGGCGCCCGGTTCGCGCGGCGTACGAGTCGGGCAGCGCAGTGAAATAGAACGCTGCCGTTTCGGCCAGGCTTTTCCGCCAGCCGAGGATGTCGCAGTTGCGATAGGGGCTGAGGACATAACCGGTCTGCGCAGGATGAGCGGTCTCGCCGCTGATTACGTTGACGCCATCGACCGAGACCACGGCGAGCACATCGTTTGGCAGCCGGTTCCGCACGCTGACCTGGTACTCATTCCCCGGCTTGCCGACCACATAGGCCCTGCCCTCGTGCCAGTAGACCGCCAGGCGCTTGCCATCGGTGCGGTCGTAGACGGACAGATCGATCAATCCACCGTGCGCGCGCGCCTGCGCCGTGCACAGCAATCCCAACAGCACCAAAATCGTTCGCGCTTTCATTTTCTTTCCTTTCTTTTCGGCGAGCGCGCCGCTGTGGCGAGCTCTGCAGACTGAAACGAAGGCGCGGCGGAAAAGGGTTAAAGCGGAGGTAACTATTTTTGCTACAAGAAAATGACGAACCTATCGCGTGAACGCTCGCCTAGAATTCGCCGCTCCCAAGATGAAACCCTTCCCCATTCCCGTGCGGGCGCGTTACTCGTGCTCGAAATGTCCCGCGTACTGCTGCAGCTATCCCGAGATCGAGGTGACCCCGCGCGACATCGAGCGGCTCGGCAAGCGCTTCGAGCTCAGCTACCGCGAGGCCGAGGAGCGCTTCACGAAGTACGACTCGAAAGAGAAAGTGCGGCTGCTACGGCACAAGAAAGACACGGTGTTCGCCACCGTGTGCACATTCCTCGACTTGGAGAAGCGGCGCTGCACGGTGTACGAGTCGCGTCCCGGCGTCTGCCGCGCGTACCCGGACAGCAAGCACTGCGGCTACTACGACTTCCTGCGCTTCGAGCGGGCCCACCAGGCCGACCCGGAATTCATTGCTTTGACTTGAGCGCTTTCTCCCGGATCGCCGAGAGCGTCGTCGCCGGCGTGATCGCATCCGGATCGATCTTCAGCTCGATGATCGCCGGCTTGCCGGATTTGGCCGCACGCTCGTAAGCCGGCGCAAAATCCTCCGTACGCTCCACGGTTTCGCCATGCCCGCCAAACGCGCGTGCATACGCGGCGAAGTCCGGGTTCTTGAGCTCAGTTCCATAAACACGCCCCGGATACTCGCGCTCCTGGTGCATGCGAATCGTGCCGTACGAGCCGTTGTTCACCACAACGGCGACGAAGTTCGCGCCGTACTGCGCGGCCGTCGCGATCTCCTGGCCGGTCATGAGGAAGTCGCCGTCGCCGCAGAGCGCGAATACCGTGCGCTTAGGTTCAGCGAGCTTCGCTGCGACCGCCGCCGGATAACCGTAGCCCATCGAGCCGTTGGTCGAGCCGAGCTGGGTGCGGAAGCCTTTGTAGCGGAAGTGCCGGTGAAGCCAACCGGCGAAATTGCCCGCGCCGCCGGCGATGATCGAATCCTCCGGCAAATTGTCCGAGAGCCAGCGGATCACCTGGCCATACTGGACTTTGCCCGGCATCGGGCGTGGCTCGGTCCACTCGAGGAACTCTTTCCGCGCATCGGCGGTGCGAGATTTCCACGAGGCATTGTTGAACGACAGGCGCTCCAGCGCCTCGACGAAGCTCGCCATGCCAGAGTTGATAGCGAGCGCCGGCCGATATACACGGCCGAGCTCCTCCGCGCCGCCGTGCACGTGAACGAGCGTCTGCTTAGGCACCGGCGCGTCGACGAGCGAATACGCGCTCGTCGTCATCTCACCCAGGCGCGCTCCGATTACGAGGAGCACGTCGGCTTCCTTGACGCGTTCCGCGAGCTTCGAATTGATCCCAATTCCGACGTCGCCGATGTAGCTGGCACTGCGGTTGTCAAACAGATCCTGGCAGCGGAACGACGTGCCGCCGCCCAGGCCTTGCGACTCGATCCAGCGCTGCAGGCGCACGCACGTTTCCCGATCCCAGCCGCCGCCGCCGAGCAGCACGAACGGCCGCTGCGCCCGCTCGAGCGACTTGTACAGCTCCGTCATCTGCGCCGGAGGCGGCGCGCCGCGTGGCGTGTGGTGCTTCGGTGCATCAGCGACCGCTGCTTCGCCGAACAGCGTGTCTTCGGGCAGTGCGAGGACGACAGGGCCAGGCCGTCCGGCCACCGCAGTGTGGAAGGCACGGCTCACGTATTCCGGAATGCGCTCGACGCGGTCGATCTGGCCGACCCACTTCGCCATCTGGCCGTACATGCGTCGGTAGTCCATCTCCTGGAACGCTTCGCGCTCGGAGAATTCGTTCGGCACCTGACCGATGAACACCACCATGGGCGTCGAGTCCTGCAGGCCGGTGTGGACGCCGATGGCGCCGTTCGTGGCGCCCGGTCCGCGCGTAACGAAGAGGACGCCCGGCTCGCCAGTGAGCTTGCCGTACGCTTCCGCCATGTAGGAAGCGCCGCCTTCCTGGCGGCACACGATGAATTTCATTTGCTCGCGAAGGTCGTGCAGCCCATCGAGCACCGGGAGATAGCTCTCGCCCGGCACGCCGAAGGCGAGCCTGGCGCCTTGCGCAGCGAGCGCATCGGCAAGAATCTTTCCGCCGTGTCTGGTTTTCAAATCGGATTTCATGCGGGCACCCTGTCAAACGCAGCGCGCAGCGCTGCACAGCACTCGGCGACCGCCGCGTTCGCTGTATCGATGACGCCGCCGAAAAGAATGAAGCCATGCACCATATCCGCGAACTCGCGGTACGCAACCTTCACCCCCGCCGCGCGCAGCTTGTCGGCGTAAGCGCGGCCTTCATCGACGAGCGGGTCGTAGCCAGCGGTGATGACAAGCGCCGGCGGCACTTTGGCGTGGTTCTTCGCGACCAGTGGCGAGGCGCGCCAATCGCTCCAGTCGCGCTCGTTCGGCAGGTAGCTATGCCGGAAGTAGTTCATCGAGTCGCGCGTCAGCAGATACCCCTGGCCATTCCGCTCGTGCGACGGCGTGTTCATGCGCTGATCGGTCGCCGGATAGATGAGCAACTGGAACGCGAGCGCGGGCCCGCCCGCATCGCGCGCGAGGAGCGCGACGGTCGCAGCGAGATTGCCGCCGGCGCTGTCGCCGCCCACCGCGATACCGGAGACCTTCAGCTTCGCCGCGTTCTCCGCCACATAGCGAGTCGCCGCGAAGCAATCCTCGACCGCCGAGGGAAACGGATGCTCGGGTGCGAGTCGATAGTCGACGGAGAAAACCACGCAGCGCGCACCGACCGCGAGCTGGCGGCAAAGCACGTCATGGGTGTCGACGTCGCCGATCGTCCAGCCGCCGCCGTGGAAATACAGGAGCGCCGGCAGCGTCTCGTTGGCCATGGGGCGATAGACGCGCATCGCGTAGTTTTCAAGAGCGAGCAGACGCACGTCGGGAACTTCCGGCGCCTTCGGAGCTAGTACCGCGCGTGTGTCCCGGTAGATGCGGCGCGCGACGAAAGCGGAGACGGTGTGATACGGCGGCAGTGGCGAGCGCGCCACCCGGTCGAGCAACGTTCGAACTTGCGGATGGACGCTCACTTGACGGCGGCGAGCATCTTCTTCAGGCGCTCAACGAAGAATGGCGCGCACTTCATCATGCGCGTTTCCTGGCGCTCCATCAGCGGCCGGATCTTGTTCAGGTATTCCTGCCAATCCGGATCGGCCGACATCGACGCACGGCACTTGTCGCGCTGGTCGAGGCTGTCGTAAGCCCACATGTGCACGAGCATGCTGAGCGTGCCGACCTCGGTGAAGTAGTAGGCGACCATGTGCGGCAGGTGCTTCAGCACCTTCATGCCTTCGTTCTGATAGTGCTTGAGGTATTCGGGTGCGGTGCCGACCTTCAGCGTGTACATGCGCTCTTCGACGTACATGATTAACTTTCCTCTGGAGTGCTTTCGATTATAGTTGCCGCACCATGGACGACATCAACACGCTACGCCGCATCCTGCACAACTCCAAAACGATCGCCGTGGTCGGCCTTTCGGCCGACTGGTTCAGGCCGAGTTTCTTCGCGGCGAAATACATGCAGGAGCACGGCTACCGCGTGATTCCGGTGAATCCGAAATATCCCGAGATCCTCGGCGAGAAGTGCTACAAGTCGCTGCGCGATATCCCCGGGAAAGTCGACATCGTCGATGTCTTCCGCAAGACCGCGGACGTGATGCCGATAGCGGAGGACGCCATCGCCATCGGCGCCAAGGTGCTCTGGCAGCAGCTGGGCGTTCAGAACGAGGCCGCCGCCGCCAAGGCCCAGGCCGCCGGTCTTGAAACGGTCATGAATCGGTGCGTCAAGATCGAGCACGGACGCCTTTTCGGCGGGCTCAACTGGATAGGCGTAAACACACACATTATTTCAGCCAAACGCCCCCGCTGGCTCCCGTACTAGGGTGGGGGATGGGGTATCCTCTTTCCCGTGGGGAGAACGCTAAGACTGAGTGAGGGAAGGTTCGGCCGGCTCGTCCTGGCCGAGCTCGCTGCCGAAGACCGAATCGAAGCGCATGCCGACCCGGTCATCGTCCTGCAGCAGCGCTACGACGGCCTGCTCTTCCTCAATCCCGGCGAAGTCCATGTGACTCCTGGGCCGTCGCGGGTTCTCGCGCTGCACGCGGCACGCGAGTGGCTGCGTTCCGGCTTCCCCGCCGCCTTTGAAGAGGACGAAGCACATCCCTTCGCGCAAGGCGTCGAGATGATCACGCCGCGTATCCGCCAGCTCGCCGACACGCTCGCCGTCGAAGTCCTGAATGACCGATTCCTCTCGCCCGAGCGGCTCGAGTTCATGCTGCAGGAGCTGCTTCTCTCGATCGTCGAGACCTACCTCGCGCGGCGCCGTGCCGCCTCGCCGCTCTGGCGCGGCTCGAAGTTCGAAGACACGCGCATCCGTCGCGCGATCGCGCTGCTCCGCGCGAAGCCGAACAAGGAACTGAACATGGATGAGCTCGCGAGCCAGGTCGGCCTCTCGCGCTCGCGCTTCTACGATCTATTCCAGCTCTGCACCGGCTTCTCGCCGCGCGCCTACCTCGACATGCTGTGCGTCGAGACCGCGATCTCGCGCCTCTCGTACGGCCGCGGCAAGATCGCGGAGGTGGCGGCCGAGCTCGGCTTCTCCGCGCAGAGCAATTTCACGCGATTCTTCCTGAACCAGGTTGGCGTCCCGCCGTCGGAATACCGCCGCGCGGCGAGCGAAACCAACCAGCACCCCGAAATCGAGTCGAGCCCGAAACCGCAGCTCGACACGTAGTCGCGGTCCCCGCCCGCGTGTAAACCCGCGCGGCTAGAATCAAAGACCCATGGCAGACCGCAAGTTCGGCTTCGAGACGCTTTGCCTGCATGCCGGGCAAATCCCCGACCCCGCGACCGGTGCACGCGCGGCGCCCATCTACCAGACGACTTCCTTCGTGTTCGACTCGGCCGAGCACGCAGCGAGCCTCTTCAACTTGCAGACGTTCGGCAACGTCTATTCGCGCATCTCGAATCCGACGGTCGCGGTGTTCGAGGAGCGCATGGCAGCGATCGAAGGCGGCCGCTCCGCCCTCGCCTGCGCCACCGGCCAGGCGGCGGAAGTCACCGCCATCCTCACGATGTGCAGCGCGGGCGATCACATCGTGTCCGCGTCGACGCTCTACGGCGGCACGCACACGCTGCTCGGCGTCAACCTGAAGAAGCTCGGCATCGAGACGACCTTCGTCGCGCCGGATGATCCGGAGAACTTTCGCAAGGCAATCAGGAAGAACACCAAGCTCGTCTACGCCGAGACTCTCGGCAACCCGCTCATCAACATCGTCGACATCGAGGCCATCGCGAAAATCGCGCACGAAGCGGAGATTCCGCTCGTCGTCGATAACACCGTACCCTCGCCCTATCTCTGCCAGCCCATGAAATGGGGCGCGGATGTCGTGGTGCATTCCGCCACCAAATACATCGGTGGTCACGGCACGACTATGGGCGGCGTGATCGTCGAGTCAGGGAAATTCAACTGGGGCAACGGCAAGTTCCCCGAGTTCACCACGCCCTCGCCCGGCTACCACGGCGTCATCTTCCACGAGACCTTCGGCGACTTCGGCTACACGATGAAGGCGCGCATGGAGATCATGCGCACCTTCGGACCGGCGCTATCGCCGATGAATGCGTGGCTGCTGCTGCAAGGCCTGGAGTCGCTCCACGTGCGCATGGATAGGCACTGCGCGAATACCCTCGGCGTGGCGAAGTTCCTCAAGGAGCACCCGCGCGTCGCCTGGGTGAACTATCCCGGCTTGGCCGACAACAAATACAACCCGCTCGCGCGGAAATATTTGCCCAAGGGGGCCTCGGGCCTGCTCAACTTTGGCGTCAAAGGCGGCGCCAAGGCTGGCGAGCGCTTCATCGAGGCGGCGCAATTCATGAGCCATCTCGCGAACATCGGCGATGCGAAGACGCTCATCATCCATCCCGCGTCAACGACGCACCGCCAGATGGAAGAGGCGGATCAAATCAAGGCCGGCGTGACACCGGACATGATCCGGATGTCGGTGGGTATCGAGACGCTCGACGACATTCTTTGGGACATCGACCAGGCGCTCGGGGAGGCGGCGAAAGCATGATCAGCTACCAGGTCATCGAACACGGCCAGCCGCTGCAGAAGGTCCTTGCCAGCACTCCGAAGCCGCAAGGCAGCGAGGTGCTTGTCCGCGTGACGCGTGCGGGCGTATGCCACTCCGATCTGCACATCTGGGAAGGCTTCTTCGACCTGGGCGGCGGCAAGCGCTTCTACGTCAAGGATCGCGGCTGCGTGCCGCCCTTTACGCTAGGGCACGAGCCGCTGGGTGTCGTCGAAGCCCTCGGTCCCAAAGCTAAAGGCGTCAAGGTCGGACAGAAGCGCCTGGTCTATCCCTGGATCGGCTGCGGCAAATGCGACGTGTGCAAGGCCGGTCAGGAGAACCACTGCATCTCAGGCACGCGATATCTCGGCGTGAATCGCGCCGGCGCCTATTCGACGCACCTGCTCGTGCCCGACCCGAAGTACCTGATCGACATCGGCGGTATCGACGATTCATTCGCCGCCACCCTCGCCTGCTCCGCGCTCACCGCCTATAGCGCTGCTAACAAGCTGCCGGACATGGGTCCGAAGGATGAAGTGGCGGTGCTCGGCTGCGGCGGGCTAGGGCTGATCGGCATCTCAGTGTTGCGCGAGAAAGGCGTGAAGGGCATCGTCGCGTGCGACGTCGACGACATGAAACTCGCGGCGGCCATGAAGCTCGGCGCCAAGCGCAGCGTCAACACCCGCTCGTTCAACGCCCTGCAGCAGATGCAGGGAATTGCCGGCGCCCTCGATTTCGTCGGCGCACCGGCCACTGCCGCGCTCGGCATCGGCGCGCTGCGCAAGGGCGGCCGCTACGTCATTTGCGGACTCTTCGGCGGCGAGCTAGTGCATCCGCTGCCGCCGATCGCGCAACGCGCCATCGGCATCATCGGCTCCTACGTCGGCAACCTGCAGGAGCTGAAAGAAATCGTCGCGCTCGCCAAAAAGAAGAAACTAAAGCCCATGCCGGTCCAGACACGCCCCGGCGGTGAGGCGAGTGCCGCGCTCGAGGATCTGAAGGCTGGCCGCGTCGTCGGACGCATCGTGCTCGACTTCGAGGCGGTCGCTGCGTGAGCTCGGCAGATCGCACGACGAAGATCTCGCGCGCCGCGGCAGCAACGCGGACGCCGGTGGTGCGCTTCACCTGGCCAGCACCGCCTTATTACGAATATGTCGATGCCGCCCCACACGAGGGCGAGCTGTGCCTTCTCGCTTACAAGAATGGCACCAAGGCGACCGGCAGGCTGCAGAACTTCGTGCCCGAGCACGAGGCGCTGAAGTTCCACCCGGAGGGCAGCACGAAAGACATCACCGTCGAGTTCGGCGACCTGCTCACGCTGCAGCTTCTGAACACGGCACGGCTCGAGGTGCACACCATCCACGGCGGCGGGTTGCATGCTCCCTCCGAGCGCCAGCCGTTTTCGCTTGCGCTTACCGACGGCAGCGTCTTCGAAGGCGAGACCATGGGGCATGTCGAGGCCGTCTGCGGCCTCTTCCTCTACCTGCCGCAAGGCGCGGGGCGCGTGCTGCGCTGGTTCATCCCGGCGAA
>JAFARH010000017.1 GCA_019245555.1 Betaproteobacteria bacterium | reverse complement strand
ACCGCGCGATGCAGTGCAACGAAGCCATGCAGCGCTGCATGGTGGTCCACCCCATCCCGCAATAAGCTGGGCTCGATCGGAAAGCTCGGCGGCTTCGGTAGCGTCGGCATCCTGCTGCTCGGCGGATTCGCCGCGCTCTGGCCATTGCCGATGGCCTGGGTGTACGTCGGCACGCTGGCGCTCTTCGAATTCTGGCTCTACCGGCCGATCCGCGGCCTCGGCGACGAGCCCGTGTCGATCGGCGTTGCCCCGTATCACTTCACCACGGACGAGGCGCGCCTGCTGCGGCGCTTCCGGTTCTACTTCACCTACCCAGCGCTCGCGCGTGATTGCTCATCGATCCTGTCGGCGATCGGCCTGTCGGGACTGGTGCTCGGGCTCTGGCTCACCTTCAAGCAGGCTTTCGTGCCGGCTGCTTTGATCGGGCTCAACCTTTTCGCCGTGACACGGTTCACCAAGGTCCTTGCGCCGCTCCTCACGCTCCGCATGGCAGCCTCGCGCGGCGACCGGGATGCGCTTCTCATGCTCGAAGTGCACGATCCCGCGTGGGCGAAGATCCGCGCCGGTAATGCCGTGGGAGTAGACGCGAGAGCGTAAAATGGACGCATGAACGCGCCCACCAAAACCGAAGACCAGTTCCACCAGCTCATCCACCAGAACCACATGTGGGGGCTGTGGGAGATTGCGAGCCAGATGACGCCGCATCCGCGGCCCGAGGCCATTGCCCACCAGTGGAAATGGTCGCTGCTCAGGGAAGTCGTGAAGCAATCGGCCACCGCTGTCCCCGTGGGTGACGAGCGGCGCGCGATGCAGCTCTTCAACCCGGGCCTGAACGGCCAATGGGCGACTACGAACACGTTGATTGCCGCCGTGCAGGTCCTCCTGCCGGGCGAGATTGCCCGGGCCCATCGTCACTCTCCGGCTGCGATCCGCTTCATCATCGAGGGCGGTGGCGCCTACACGGCCGTGGAGGGCGAGAAGGTCCTCATGTACCCCGGCGACTTCGTGCTCACGCCGAGCTGGCAGTGGCATGATCACGGCAATGAAACCAAGGAAACCATCGTCTGGATGGACGGCCTCGATGTGCCGCTCACCAAGGCGCTGAACGCGATCTTCTTCGAGATGGGCAAGGAGCAGAGGGCGCAGGAGACGAAGCCGGTGAACGGCTCGAAAGCGCTCTACGGCCACGGCACGCTCGCGCCCACCTGGACGAAGATGCGCGAGTCGGAGCGTCCTCGCTTTTCCCCCCTGATGCTGTACTCCTGGGAGCAGACCGCCGAGGCGCTGCATGGCTTGCGCAGCCACGACGGCTCGCCCTACGAGGGCATCTGCCTCGAGTACACCAACCCGCAGACCGGCGGACCGGTGATGCCGACGATGTCGTGCCGCGTGCAGATGATCCGCAAGGGCGAGAAGCTGAAGCCGCGCCGCGTCACCGGCAGCTCGGTATTCCACGTCGTACAGGGCAAGGGCCGCAGCGTCATCGAAGGCAAGACCTTTGACTGGGAGAAGGGCGACATCATCGCGCTGCCCTCCTGGGCGCAGCACGCGCACTCAAACGCGGGCTCCGAGGACGCGATCCTCTTCTCGATCAGCGATCGCCCGGTGCTCGAGACGCTCGGCTTCTATCGCGAGCAGACCGAATAAGCGGTTTCCAGCTTTGGCGGGGAAGGGCGCGCCTGACGAGCGCGCTCGTGATGCTTGCCTTTGTCATCACGCACCTCACAGCCCATAGCACGCTCCTCATCTCGCTCGACTTCGCGCAGGACACGCTCGTTACGCTCATGCGGCCCTGGCGGAGCGCCGCCGGCACGGCGCTGCTGCTGACCGCTTTTCTGCTGCACTACTCGAACGCCCTCTGGTCGCTCTACGAGCGCAGGTCGCTCAGGCTCACATCCTGGCAGTGGGCGCAGCTCGGCTTCGGTCTTTGCATCCCGCTGCTTCTTGCTTTGCATGTGGCATGCACGCGTCTCTCCGAGGTCTACCTCGGCACGGACAACTACTACACGTCGGTGCTTACGCTGCACTGGGTGCTCGCGCCGCAGCTTGCCGTCATCCAGGTGGTGGCGCTCCTCACCGTGTGGATCCATGCCTGCATCGGGATCCATTTCTGGCTCCGCACCAAGCTTTGGTATGCGGACTGGCGCATCGCGTTCTTTGCCGCGGCGCTCCTCGTCCCGACGCTCGCGCTCTCCGGCTACCTGACCGCCGGTAACCAGGTGATGCGCGAGGCGGCTCGCAACGCCGAGTTCGTGAAGGGCGCGCTCGGCGACGCCAACGTCACCGATGACACGCTGGCGATGTCGAACCGCATCGGCCTGGCGATCGTGCTGACCCATCTAGGGCTGATCGCATTCGTGCTTGCCGCACGCGGCGTGCGCCGACACATCCATGAAGCACGCCGGCCGCCGGTGCTCGCGCATCCATCGGGCCAGCGGCTGCCGATCCTGCCCGGGGCGACGGTGCTCGAGACACTGCGCGACCACGGCATTCCGCATGCCTCGGTGTGCGGTGGCCGGGGTCGCTGCACGACCTGCCGGATCCAGGTGAGCAAGGGGTGGGAAAGCCTCGAGCCGCCGAACGAGCTCGAGGCCCAGGCTCTGGCGCGGATCGCGGCGATGCCCGGGATGCGCCTCGCGTGCCAGGTGCGCCCGACCGCGGACCTCGCCGTCACGCCGCTTTGCGCTGCCGACGCGACAGCCGCCGACGGCTATGTCCCGGGTGGCCTCGAGGGGAGCGAGCGACTCATTACGGTGATGTTCGTCGACCTGCGTGGCTCCACGACGCTCGGCGAGGCAAAGCTTCCCTATGACGTGCTCTTCATCCTCAACCGTTTCTTCTACGAGATGAAGCAGTCGCTGGAAGCGACGAATGGCCACTATTCCCAGTTCACCGGCGATGGGTTGATGGCGCTCTACGGCCTGCATTCCCGGAACCCGGCGACGGGGCCGGCCGACGCATTGCGCGGCGCCCGCGAGATGCTGCTGCGTGTCGACCGGCTGAACCAGGAGCTCAAGGCCGAGTTGCCGCACCCGCTCGCCATCGGCATCGGCATCCACTACAGCGAGGCGATCGTCGGCGCGATGGGGCCGCCGCGCTCGCAGATCATCACGGCCATCGGCGACACCGTGAACACCACCGCGCGGCTCGAGAGCCTGACCAAGGAGTACGGCTGTCCGCTGATCGTCTCGCGGCGGGCAGCCGAAGTCGCGCAGCTCGACTTGGCGGGGCATACGTTGCATGACGCACCGGTGAAGGGGCGTGTGCAGTCCGTCCAGTTCATTGCCCTTCCTAACGTGCCGGCGCGCTAAGCGCATTACAATCCTCGGGACATGATCCAGCGCGCGGCCGCGGTTTTCACCTTGCTTCTGGCGGCGTGCGCGCCACTTCCGTCGCTCACGCGAGCGCCGGACGGCATCCTGCATGACGAGCTCTTCGCCGCGCCTACCAAGCGGGTGGACGCGACGCAGGTGTTTGCCCTGAGCGATCCGATGAGGAAATACCTGCGCGATGAGCTCGCGGGGCAGCAATCCAAGGGCGCGCGCCAGGTGCTGATCGACGCGGTGAGCCAGGGTCAGTTGAAGCTCGAATACGACAGCGTGATGACGCGCAACGCCGCGGAGGCCTTCGACGCCAAGGCGGGCAACTGCCTGTCGCTCGTCATCATGACCGCCGCTTTTGCCAAGGCGATGAACATCGAGGTGACCTACAACAGCGCACTCTTCGGCGACCAGTGGAGCCGGGACAGCAACGTCTATTTCCTGAATGGCCATGTCAACGTGACGCTCGGCAGGCGGCCGCAGGACCCGAAGGTGCTCTACGATCAGCTCGAGCTGATGACGGTCGATTTCCTGCCGGGCTCCGATATCCGCGGCTTGAAATCGGTGACGGTCGGCGAGGACACCATCCTCGCGATGTTCATGAATAACCGGGCCGCAGAAGCCCTGGTGCGCGGCAAGCTCGACGACGCCTATTGGCTCGCCCGCGAAGGCATCCGCCAGAACCCCGAGTATCCAGCGGTCTACAACACTCTTGGGGTCGTCTATCTCCGCCATGGCAATCCGGAGCTCGCCGAGCCCGTCTTCAGGCGCGTTCTGCAATCCGATCCGTCGAACACCCGCGCGCTCGCCAACCTGGCGCTGACCCTTGGCAAGCTGGGACGCGAGGCTGAGGCGGCCGCGATTGACCGTCAGCTCGCTCGTGCCGAAGGCGACGCGCCATTCCATCACTTCAATGCCGGCTTGGCCGCGATGGAGGCGGGGGACTTCAAGACGGCGCGCAACCTCTTCCGCAGGGAAGTGCGCCGTGCTCCGGAATACCACGAGTTCCACTTCTGGCTCGGCCTCTCGGAGCTGCGCCTGGGCAACATCGACGAGGCGCGCGGCGAGTTCTCGCTCGCCCTCGAAGCGAGCACCACGCCGCGCGACCACGACCTCTACGCGTCGAAGCTCGCCCGCTTGTCGACCCTGGGCCGCTGATGGAGAAGTGGTTCGAGCTCTACCGGGCCATCGTCATGCCCGCGCAATGCGACGTCTACGGCCACATGAACGTGCGCCATTACGCCGCATGCTTCGACGACGCGGGCTGGCACTTCCCGCGCATGGCCGACCTATCGCTTGAAGAAATTCGCTCGCGCGGCCTGGGTACCGTGGTGGCGACGCTCACCATCGACTTCCACCATGAAATCCGCGCCGGCCAGCTCGTGCTGATCAAGGGCGCCGTGACACGCGTCGGCACCAAGAGCTTCAGCCATGAAATGCGCCTTTACGAGGCGGCTTCCATG
>JAFARH010000013.1 GCA_019245555.1 Betaproteobacteria bacterium | reverse complement strand
CGACCGAGGTGTATCCGTACAACCCGAGCGGCAGCCCCGAAGGCATCACCGGCATGACCACCGCCGATGGCCGCTTCACCGTGTTCATGCCGCATCCCGAGCGCTGCTTCCGCAGCGTGCAGTATTCCTGGCGCCCGCCAGGGCTCGGCGAGGACTCGCCGTGGATGCAAATGTTCTACAACGCGAGGCGCTGGGTCGGATAATCCGTGCCACCAGGGGAGGTGGCGTGAAACCAGAGCAGAAAATCGTTGCGATAGGCGCGGCGAGCGGCGTCATTGGAATGGCGCTCGCCGTGTGGGGACTGACCGTGGCGCTGCCGGTGCCTTCGGTCGGCGACGCGCTCGCCGAGCGCATCGCCTATGCGCTGCGCCTCAACGTGGTCGCGGTGCTGCCGCTCTTCATCATGATCATCACGGTGGCGAACTCCCGATTCTTCAGCGAAGCGATCGACCCGACGCGCCACGCGGAGAGCCAGTCGATGCAGATCGATGGACGCGTCGTCGACAACACGCTGCAGCAGAACTTTGTCTTCGCGCTCGGCACGCTCGCGGTCAGCACCATCGTGCCGCAGCGTTACCTGCAGCTCGTGCTCGCCTGCGTGATCGTCTTCGTCGTGGCGCGCTTTCTTTTCTGGTTCGGCTACCGAGTGAATCCGCTATACCGCGCGCCGGGAATGTCCTCGACCGCCTATATGAACCTCGGCATGATCCTGTACGTTCTCTACTGGCTGGTGGCGCACTGAAGTGAGCCCGTTCGTCCTAGCGGCAGCCGGCTTTGCCGGCTTCGGCATCATCCTGCTGGTCGCCGGCGCCATGGCCCTTTTCCGCTGGCGGCCGATGAGCTTCCTGCTGCGCACGCTGCTCGGTTTGCTTCTGGTTTCGCTCGGCTTGCTTTCGAGCGCCATCGCCATTGGCATGCAGGGCTACCAGGCGCTGACGAAGGAGGAGGTGGCCGCGCGCATCGCGGTGCGGCCAGTGGGCCCGCAGAAACTCATCGCGACAGTCACGCAGGCGGATGGCCGCAGCCAGACGTTCGATCTCGCCGGCGACCAGATCTACGTCGACGCTCACATCATCAAGTGGAAGCCGATCGCGAATCTGATCGGCCTGCACACGGCCTACGAGCTCGATCGCGTGGGTGGCCGCTACCAGGCGATCGAGCAGGAGCGGAGCGCGCCGCGCACGATCTACCTGCTCAGGGACGAACGCCCGATCGAGCTCTTCCAGCTGCGGCAGCGCTACTCGTTCCTCGCGCCGCTCTACGACACGCAATATGGCTCGGCGACCTTCGTCGAGGTCAAGGAGCCGGCGGAACTCGAGGTGCGCGTGTCAACGAGCGGTCTGCTGATGCGAGACGCCAAGGCGCCGTAGCTATTTTTTCCCGGACTTGTCCGGGTGAGTGACCCAGATCTTGTTGTCGTTGAGGAATTTGCCGACCGAAGCCTCGGCTTTCTGGGCTGCGTTCTTGTCCGACTTCGCCGCTGGCTTCGCCTTCTTCTCCGACTTCTTCGCGGCGGGCTTCGCCTCGTCGGGCAACGCCGCAGTCGCAGTGAGCAGGCCTGCGAGCAAGGCTGCGAGGCTGGCCTTCATGAGACCGCGTCGAGGATAGCGCCGGGCGTCGTGAGCCAGACGCCGGGCGCCTTGGCTACGTGCGCGAGCGCGCGGCGCAGGTGCCGCAGGCGATAGGGCTGGCCGACGATGTAGGGGTGCAGCGCGATCCCCATCACGAGCGACTGTTCCTTGGATTGTGCGAGCATTTCGTCGAAATTATCGACGATCATGTCGGCGAAGGCGCTCGCATCCATCTGCCGGGCGATGATCATCGGGATGTCATTCAGCTCCTGCGGATAGGGGATCGACCAGAGCGTGCCCTTATTCGTGGCGAAGCGCGTCGGTTGGTCGTCGTGGCACCAGTTGAGCGTGTAGCGGTAGCCGGTCTCGGCGAGGAGGTCCGGTGTGGCGAAGCTCTCCGAGATCCACGGGCTCAGCCAGCCGCGCACTTCGACCTTCGATTCCTTGCGGATGCGGTCACGGCAATAGCCGAGCAGGGCGCGCTCTTCCGCGGGCTTCATCTCGCCCTGGCGCTCCGAGTTCGTATGACCGTGGCCGATGAGCTCGTCGCCGCGCTTGACGAACGCTTCGATCACCTCGGGGCAATAGTCGTAGAGCGCGGTATTGATGAGTGCGCCGAGCGGCAGCTTGAGCGACTCGAAGAGCTCGAGGCAGCGCCAGACGCCGACGCGGTTGCCGTAGTCGCGCCACGAGTGGTTGAGCACGTCGGGCTCGGGACTTTTTGGGCCGAGCACGGCGCCGAGGCCGGTTCCGAACTCGAAGTGCTCGACGTTGAAGCCGATGTAGACGGCGAGGCGCCGGCCCTTGGGCCAGCGCAGCTTGGGGCGGCGGGTGATCGCCGAATAGGTATAACGCCCGTGGGACTTGAGGGTCCGCACCAAATCAGGGCTTGGCGAGGCCGGCGCGCACCAAAAGCCACTCCGCGCTGTCGTTCCAGACTTCCATCTTGACGATCTTGCCGCGCCGCACGACGTAACGGTCGACGTAGCGATTGCCCTCGAACAGCGTGCCGTCGGGCCACTCGCCGTAGAGCGTGCCGGTCTGGTAGACGATCGTCTCCTCGTCGTCGCCGCCAGCGACAACGTGGGTCGGGCCGAACTTCTTCTTCACCCATTTGTAGCGCCCTTTGTTGAAGGCGGTTGCCTCGGCCGGGTCGTGCATCAGGCGGTTGCCGGTGAAGCGGATTTCCATACCCGGAGCGCAATGCAGCTTCCGCGCGGTTTCCGGGTCGGGAATCATGTGGATGCGCAGGTAGTCCTCGACGATTTTCACCGGGTCGTTCATGCAAGAAGCCTAACATGGCATGCGTCCTGCTAAGCTTTGCCAATCCAAAGGGGAGAAATCATGAAACGCTTATTGCTGCTCATGGCGCTCGCGGCCGCGCTGCCCGCGTACGCGGAGGAAACCATCAAGATCGGCCTGGTCACGGCGCTCTCTGGTCAGTCGGCGCGTGCCGGCGAGGCCATTACGCGCGGCCTGCAGGTCGCGATCGACGAGATCAACGCCAAGGGAGGGCTGCTCAACAAGAAGCTCGAGCTCGTGCGGCGCGACGACGAGGCGACGCCGGCGAAGGGCGTGATCGCCGCGCGCGAGCTCATCTTCAAGGAGAAAGTCGCGGTGCTCTTCGGCGGGCTCGACACCCCGGTGTCGATCGCCATCGTGCCGATCGTGAACGAGGCCAAGGTGCCGATGATGGGGCCGTGGGCGGCGGGCACCGCGATCACCAAGAACGGCTCCAAGGACAACTACGTCTTCCGCGTTTCGGCGGTCGACGAGATCGTCGACAAGGCGATGCTGCAGTACTCGCAGAAGACCTTCAACGCGAAGAGCTGCGGCATGATCCTGGTGAACAATCCGTGGGGCGAGTCGAACGAGAAAGGCCTCACCGCCGCGCTCGCCGCCAAGAACATGAAGGCCGCGGGCATCGAGAAGTTCGGCGGCGACGACGTCGACGTGGTGCCGCAGCTCACGCGGCTGAAGGCTGCCGGCGCCGACTGCCTCTTCCTGGTCGGCAA
>JAFARH010000424.1 GCA_019245555.1 Betaproteobacteria bacterium | reverse complement strand
GCACGAGCCATCGTGGGCCAGCAGATCTCGGTGAAGGCGGCGCAGAGCGTATGGAATCGGCTGGTTGAATGCGTCGGAGTCGTCACTCCGGACAAGGTGCTGGCAAGGGAGCGAAAGCTGCTGCGGGCGTGCGGCCTGTCCGATCGCAAGACCGAATACATCGCCGACCTGGCGCAGCACTTCGCGAGCGGCGCGATCCATGTGCATCGGTGGCCCGAGATGTCGGACGAGGAGATCATCGCCGAGCTCGTCGAAGTGCGCGGCATCGGGCGGTGGACCGCGGAGATGTTCCTGATCTTCAATCTTCTCCGGCCCGATGTGTTTCCACTCGACGATCTCGGCCTGCAAAAGGGAATCTGCGTGTCGTATTTCAAAGGGCGCAAGGTGTCGCTGCGCACCATGCGGCGGCTGGGGGAGGGCTGGCGCCCGTGGCGCTCGGTCGCTACGTGGTACCTCTGGCGCTCGCTTGATCCGGTCCCAGTAGAATACTGACCTGCCGTTATGTACTTAAACCTTTTGTGAAAACCACATTCCTCGAGTTCGAGCAGCCCATCGCGGAGCTCGAAACCCGTATCGAGGAATTGCGCTACGTGCAGGACGACTCGGCAGTCGACATCTCCGAAGAAATCCAGCGCCTGACGAAGCGCAGCCAGACGCTCACCAAGGACATCTACGGCAAGCTCACGCCGTGGCAGGTCGCGCAGGTCGCGCGGCATCCGCAGCGCCCGTATACGCTGGACTACGTGCAGACGCTCTTCACTCATTGGGAAGAGCTCCACGGTGACCGCACGTTCGGCGACGACGCTTCGATCGTCGGCGGCATGGCGCGGTTCAACGGAACGCCGTGCATCGTCATCGGCCATCAGAAAGGCCGCGACACCAAGGAAAAGATCGCACGCAACTTCGGCATGCCGAAGCCCGAGGGCTACCGCAAGGCGCTGCGGCTCATGAAGCTCGCCGAGAAGTATTCGCTGCCAGTCTTCACGTTCGTCGATACGCCGGGCGCCTACCCGGGCATCGACGCAGAGGAGCGCGGCCAATCCGAGGCGATCGGGCGCAACCTCTTCGAGATGGCCCGGCTCAAGACGCCGCTCATCGCCACCATCATCGGCGAAGGCGGCTCGGGCGGCGCACTGGCGATCGCCGTGGGCGACGTGGTGATGATGATGCAGTACGCGATCTACTCGGTGATCTCGCCGGAGGGCTGCGCATCGATTCTTTACCGCAGCGCCGAAATGGCGCCGGATGCAGCCGAAGCGCTCGGCATCACGTCGAACCGCCTGAAGACGCTCGGCCTCATCGACAAGATCGTGCCGGAGCCGCTCGGCGGTGCGCACCGCGATGCGCAGGCCGCGGCACAGGCGCTCAAGCGGGCGCTCGCCGAGGCGCTGAAGCAGGTCCAGGACAAGAAGCCGAAAGAGCTGGTCGAGACCCGGCTGGAACGGCTCATGGGCTATGGCAAGTTCAAGGAAGCCCAGGAGCGCTGAAGTCGCCGCGGCCGTTGGTCGCGCGCTCGAGGGAGTTCAAGGCAAGCGCATCCTCGTAGGTCTTTCCGGCGGAGTGGATTCCGTCGTGCTGCTGCACGCCCTCGCGCAGCAAAGCAAGATGTCCGCCGCGCATGTCCATCATGGTCTGAGCCCGAACGCCGATCGCTGGGCCGAATTCTGCCGCCGGCTTTGCAGGCGCCTTGGCGTGCCACTCACCGTTCGAAAGGTGAATGTGGCGAAGCGCACGGAAGCCGACGCACGCAAGGCGCGCTATCACGCGCTGCGCAAGCTTTCGTTTGATGTGCTTGCGCTCGCGCACCAGCTCGACGATCAGGCGGAAACCGTATTGATGAACCTGCTGCGCGGTGCTGGCCCGCAGGGCGCGCGTGGCATGCGCTTGGTCGCACGCTTCGATGGGCGCATCCTGCTGCGACCGCTGCTGGATGTGCCGCGCGAGGCGATCGTCGCTTATGCGCGCGAGAACAGGCTCGATTGGATCGAGGACGAGAGCAACGCGTCGGATGCTTTTACGCGCAACTTCCTGCGCTTGCGCGTCGGGCCGCTTCTCGCCGAACGGTATCCGCGGTGGCGCGAGGCGCTGGCGCGAGCAGCGCGTCACTTTGCCGCCGCCGAAGTGGATGCGAACAAGGCGCTGCGCGAATTCCTCGCGACACAAGGGCTGCGCGCGCCGAGCGAGGCGAAGCTCGTCGAGATGCTGAAGCAGCTCACCGGAAATGGAGCGCGCACTACGATCGCGCACGACGGAGCCCGCCTTCGCATGTACCGCGGTGCGGTCACCGTGGAAAGGCGAACCGAGAAGCCATTCCGCACCGTCGCCTGGCGCGGCGAATCGATGCTTGCGCTGCCTGCATTAGGTGGCGAGTTGCACTTTCGCCGCGCGCGCGGCGAAGGCATCGATGACCGGTTCGTGACGAAGGGGAATCTCGCGGTGAAGCTGCGCTCGGGCGGAGAGCGTTTGCAACTCGATGCGAAGCGGCCGCGCCGCACGCTGAAAAATCTCTTCCAGGAGGCGGGCGTGCCGCCGTGGGAGCGCGAGCGATTGCC
>JAFARH010000395.1 GCA_019245555.1 Betaproteobacteria bacterium | reverse complement strand
GTGAAAAAATTGCAAAGCGGCTCTCGGAGCAACGCCCGGCTGCGCTTCCGCCGCTGAACGTGCTTATCCAGGTGAATGCTTCCGGCGAGGCGACCAAGTCCGGCATCTTGCAGCACCATGAAGTCGAGGCGCTCGCCAAGGCGGTAGCTGCACTGCCACGTTTGCGGCTGCGCGGTCTGATGGCGATTCCCGAACCCGGCGCGCCGCGCGAGCGATATGCGGAAGTGCGAACGATGTTCGACGGACTCAAAGGCCGATTCGGCTTCGACACCCTCTCGATGGGTATGTCCGACGATCTCGAGCTCGCGGTCGCTGAGGGCGCGACCATGGTTCGTATAGGTACTGCGATCTTTGGTGCCCGTCGCAAGGAAAGGAGCGCCGCGTGAATCTCGCTTTCATCGGCGGCGGCAACATGGCCAATGCGCTGATCGGCGGCCTCGTCGCGAAGGGTCACGATCCGCGTCGCATTTCGGTGATCGAACTCGCGCCTGCAGCGCGCGACAAGATTAGCTCGCGCGGTGTCCGGGTCGCGACCACGCCCGACGCCACGACGGCAAAGGCCGATGTGCTCGTGCTCGCGGTCAAGCCGCAGGACGCGCGGGTCGCACTGGCCTCCGTCGCGACGTCGATCACCGGCAAGCTGGTCATCAGCATCGCGGCGGGAGTGCGGCTCGATGCGCTGTCGCGCTGGCTCGGCGGCCATCGTCAACTCGTGCGCTGCATGCCGAATACGCCAGCGCTTCTGGGAGCCGGCATCACGGGCATTTATGCGCTGCCCGAAGTCTCTGCGGACGATCGGAAGCGAGCTGAAACCATCTTGAGCGCGGTCGGCGAGGTGGTTTGGCTGAGAGAAGAGCGCTTGCTCGACGTGGTCACCGCCGTGTCCGGCAGCGGTCCGGCGTATGTGTTCTGGCTGATCGAGCAGCTGGCGGCATTCGCCGAGCGAGAAGGCATCCCCGCTCCCGATGCCTTTCGCCTCGCGAAGCAATGCCTGCTTGGCTCTTCGCAGCTCGCGCATACCAGCGCGGAAGCGCCGGCCCAGCTGCGCAAGAACGTGACCTCCAAGGGGGGCACCACCGAAGCGGCGCTGCGCGTGTTCGAAGAAGAGAAGCTCGCCGAGCGATTTTCGAAGGCGCTCGCGGCGGCGACGAAACGTGGCGGCGAGCTCGGCGACGTGCTCGGCAAGGACTGACATGTTTGCCCAGATCGCCACTTTCCTCATCGACACGATCGCTTCGTTCTTCGTATTTCTGCTTCTCGCACGGTTTCATTTCCAGTGGCTGCGAGTGCCGTTCCGAAACCCAATGGGCGAGTTCCTGCTCGCGACGACCAGCTGGATCGTGGCGCCCGCGCGCCGTGTGATCCCGGGGCTTGCGGGACTCGATCTCGCGACGCTGCTGCTTGCCTGGATCGTGCAGGCCGGCGCGCTATGGGCGCAGGCGGCGATCGTCGGGAGCGAGCCGAGCGCCAGCGCGATCGCCGCGGTGGCGGCGGTCGATCTGCTGCGCTACAGCGTCTATATCCTGATCTTCGCCGTCTTTGTCCAGGTGGCCATCTCGTGGATCAATCCGGACGCGCCGATGGGACCTCTCTTCGACTATGTGACGCGGCCGTTTCTGCGGCCGCTGCGGCGCTATGTGCCGCCGGTCGGACGCGTCGATCTGACGCCGATGGTGCTGCTGATCATCCTGTACGTCGCGCTGATCCCTCTGAATTACCTGCGCCTCGCGGCTGCGGGATTGTGATCCTCGATATTCACGTTCAGCCGGGCGCGAAGCGCTCGGAGTTCGCCGGCCAGCATGGCGAACGCATCAAGATCCGTCTGGCCGCACCGGCGGTGGACAACAAGGCCAACGAAGCGCTGATCGAATTCCTCGCCGATCACTACGGCGTGCCGCGACGCAATGTGCGGATCGCGTCGGGCCTCAAGTCGCGGCAGAAGCGCGTAGTGATCGACGGCGCCTAGACGGCCGCTAGCTTCACCCTCTTCGTCTGCGCCAGCGCGTCCTCACCGAAGAACTGCTCGTCCTCGGTCGAGCCATGCAGCGCGGTGGTCGAGGCCTTGCCGGCAGTGACCACCTGGGTGATCTGGTCGAAGTAGCTGGTGCCGACCTCGCGCTGGTGCTTGGCCGCGGTGAAGCCCTTGGCCGCGGCGGCGAACTCCTTCTCCTGCAGCTCGACGAATGCGCTCATGTTGTTGCGCGCGTAGCCGTGCGCCAGCTCGAACATCGAGTAGTTGAGCGAGTGGAATCCGGCGAGGGTGATGAACTGGAACTTGTAGCCCATCGCGCCGAGCTCGCGCTGGAACTTGGCGATCGTGGCGTCGTCGAGGTTTCTCTTCCAGTTGAATGAGGGCGAGCAGTTGTAGGCGAGCATCTTC
>JAFARH010000336.1 GCA_019245555.1 Betaproteobacteria bacterium | reverse complement strand
CAGCGCGTCAACGCCGATGCCTTTGCCGGTCCCGGCGCGAATCGGGAGGATCAGATCCTCCGGATGCTCGGGAAGCGCGACACCGTTCAGCGCGAGCTGCAGCAGCGCCCCATAGTCCGAGGCGTCGCCCACCAGGATGGCGCCGAGCAGGGTCTTGTCCTTTACTACCAGCTTCTTGTAGACGCCGGCCGCCTCGTCCGTGAAGACGTAGTTCAGCGCATCCGGCGTCGCGCCGTGCGCGTCGCCGATCGATGCGACGTCGACGCCCATGAGCTTGAGCTTCGTGCTCATGTCGGCGCCGAGAAACTGCACATCGCCGCCCGCGATGTTGCGCGCCGCGACCTCGGCCATCTGGTAGCCGGGCGAGACGAGGCCGAAGATGCGTCCCTGCCACAGCGCGCACTCGCCGATCGCGTAGATGTCGGGATTGCTCGTGCGGCAGTGCGAATCGATCTGGATGCCGCCGCGCTCGCCGACGAGGAGGCCCGCGGCGCGGGCCAGCTCGTCGCGCGGCCGGATTCCGGCGCTGAACACAACGAGGTCGGTCTCGAGCGAGGTGCCATCGGCGAAGACGAGCCGCTGCTTGCGCGCGGCGCCGTCGACGATCTCCTTCGTGCTCTTCTGCAGGTGGACCTTCGCGCCGAGCGCCTCGATCTTGCGGCGCAGGAGCCGGCCAGCGGAATCGTCGAGCTGCACCGCCATCAGGCGCGATGCGAACTCCACGATGTGCGTCTCGAGGCCGAGGTCCTTTAGCGCCTTCGCTGCCTCCAGGCCGAGCAGGCCGCCGCCGATCACTACGCCGACCTTCGACCGCTGCGCGGCAGCCGCGATCACTTCCAGGTCCTCGATCGTGCGATAGACGAAGCAGTCGCGCCGGTCTTTCCCCGGCATCGCAGGGACGAACGGGTAGGAGCCGGTCGCGATGACAAGCTTGTCGTACGGCACGTCGCGGTAGCGCGCCGAGCGCACCACCTTCTTCTGAGCGTCGATCGCGAGCACCGCGTCGTTCAGGCGCAGCGTGACTTTGCTGTCCTGGAAAAACTTGCGCGGCGCGAGGTTGAGGTCGTCGGCCGTCTTGCCGGAGAAGAACGTCGTCAGCGCGACACGGTCGTACGCCGGCCGGGGTTCCTCGCAAAACGCGGTGATCTCGAAATCACCGCCGCGCGCCGCCAGCTTCTCGAGGAAGCGCTGGCCAACCATGCCATTGCCGATGACGACGACTTTCACGCGACCTTCAGCTTTTTCTGCGCCTGCTTTTCGTAGAGGAACTCGAGCACGCTCGCGCGGAGCTCCATGAAGCGTGGATCGTGTGCCAGGGCAAGGCGCGCGCGCGGGCGCGGCAAATCCACCGCCAGCACCTGGCCGATCGTGGCCGCCGGCCCGTTGGTCATCATCACCACCCGATCGGAGAGCAGCACCGCCTCGTCGACATCGTGCGTGACCAGCAGCACCGTCGCGCCCGTGGTCGCGACGATGCGCATGAGCTCATCCTGCAGCGTGGCGCGGGTGAGCGCATCCAGCGCACCGAAGGGCTCGTCGAGCAGCAGCACCTTCGGCTCGATCGCGAGCGCCCGGGCGATGCCCACGCGCTGCTTCATGCCGCCGGAGATCTCGTGCGGGTATTTGTGCTCGGCGTGCGACAGGCCGACCAGCTCGAGCGCGGCGTGCGTGCGCTGCTTCCGGTCCGACTCGAAGACGCGCTCGACGGCGAGGTGGACGTTCTCGAAGCAGGTGAGCCAGGGCAAGAGCGAGTGGTTCTGGAACACCACGCCGCGGTCGGTCCCAGGACCGCCGATGTGCTTGCCGGCGAGGAGAATCGTACCGCCCGTCGGCTTGATGAGGCCAGCGACCAGGTTGAGGAGCGTGCTCTTGCCGCAGCCGGAGTGGCCGATCAGGCTGACGAACTCGCCCTTCGCGATCTGCAGGTCGATCCCGGCGAGCGCAACGAAGTCGCCCTTCTTCGTCTCGAAGGTCTTGCCGACCGATTCGATGCTCACGTACCTATTCATAGGAAAAGCGCTTGGCGAGGAGCACGAGCGCCTGCTCGAGGAGGAGGCCGACGATGCCGATGGTGAAGATGGCGATGATGATGTGCTCGACCTTCAGGTTGTTCCACTCGTCCCACACCCAGAAGCCGATGCCGACGCCGCCGGTCAGCATCTCGGCCGCGACGATCACCAGCCAGGCGACGCCGATCGAAAGCCGCACGCCGGTGATCATGTAGGGCAGCACCGCGGGAAACAGGATCTTGGTGAAGACCTTCCACTCCGACAGGTTCAGCACGCGCGCGACGTTCAAGTAGTCCTGCGGGATCTGCCGCACGCCCACCGCCGTGTTCACGATCATCGGCCAGAGACTGCAGACGAAGATGACGTAGATGGCCGCCGGGTTCGCCGCCTTGAAGAGCAAAAGCCCGATGGGCAGCCACGCCAGCGGCGACACCGGCTTGAGCAGCGCGATGATCGGCGCCGCCATCCCCGAGGCGAAGCGAAATCGACCAACGATGAACCCGAGTGGAATGCCGACCAGCGCGGCGAGGCCGAAACCGATGCCGACGCGCTTCAAGGACGACAGTACGTTCCAGCCGATCCCCTGATCGTTCGGTCCCTTGCTATAGAACGGATCGGCAAAGATTTTGGCTGCGGCGTGCCAGACGGTAATGGGATCGGGAATGCGTCCGCCGCCCTGCTTGGCAATCAGCGCCCAAAGCCCGGCGAATACCGCGAGACCGACCAGCGGCGCGAGCACCGTGAGCAGCCATTCGGGGGCCCGCGTGCGCCGATAACCGGTCGAGGCCTCGAAGCGGACCTTCGCTGCATCGGCCCGCTCGCCCAGCATCTTTGCCGCCGGATGCGGGGGGCTGGTTCTCAACGGGATCACGCCCTTCCGCAGCGCGACCGCGCCCACTCAGGCCACCTTGATCTTGAAGGTGCTCGCGTATTTCTTCGCATCCTTCCCGTCCCATACGACGCCATCCATCAGCTTCGCCGTGCGGAACGCATCCTTGGGCAGCGGCGTCTGCGTCGCCGCGGCCGCTTGCTTATAGATGTCGATGCGGTTCACCTTCTTCGCCACCTCGAGGTAATCGGGGTCTTCCTTCAGCAGTCCCCAGCGCCGGTGCTGGCTCATGAACCACATGCCATCGGAGAGGAACGGGAAGGTGACGTAGCCATCGTTGTAGAACTTCATGTAGTTGGCGTCGTCCCACGTCTTGCCGATGCCGTTGTTGTAGCGGCCGAGCATGCGCTCGACGATCACGTCCTTCTCGCAATTCACGTAGGACTTGTCGGAAACGACCTCCGCGGTCTTCTGCCGGTTGATGAGCGAGGAATCGATCCACTTGCCGGCGTCGAGCACGGCGGCGGTCATCGCCCGCGCGGTATTTGGATATTTCTCGACGAATTCGGCAGTCGTGCCGAGCGTCTTTTCCGGATGGTCCTTCCAGAGGTCCTGGGTCGTGTTTGCGGTGAAGCCGATCTTGTCCATGATCGCGCGGTTGTTCCACGGCTCGCCGACGCAGAAGCCGTCCATGTTGCCTACGCGCATGTTCGCCACCATCTGCGGCGGAGGCACGACGATCGCCTTCACGTCCTGGAACGGATGGATGCCATGCGCGGCGAGCCAGTAATAGATCCACATGGCGTGCGTGCCGGTCGGGAAGGTCTGCGCGAACGTGTACTCGGCCTTTTCGCTGTGAATGAGCTTGGATAGCGAAGGCCCGTCAGTCACGCCCTTTTCGTAGAGCTTGCGCGAGAGCGTGAACGCCTGGCCGTTGTGGTTCAGGTTCATGAGGACCGCCATGTCCTTCTTCGGGCCGCCGACCCCCATCTGCACGCCGTAGATCAGTCCGTAGAGAACGTGCGAGGCGTCGAGCTCGCCGTTCACGAGCTTGTCGCGCACTGCTGCCCACGAGGCTTCCTTGGACGGCGTGATCTTGATGCCGTATTTCTTGTCGAACTCCATCACCGACGCCATTACGACCGAGGAACAGTCGGTAAGCGGGATGAAGCCGATCTTCACTTCCTTCTTCTCCGGCGCGTCGGAGCCCGCCGCCCACGCGCCAACACGCACTGCTTCCGGAACCAAGCTCATTAGCGCTCCCGCCCCCGCCGCCTTTAGAAATTGCCGCTTGCGCATTCGCCAATCCCCTTTCGTCCAAAACAAAAGGCGCCGGCATCACCCCCAGAGTTGGGTGGTGCCGACGCCTTTGTCGTCTTCGGAGGCGCCATTGCCTCCGCCATGGCCCTTAAAGCGCAATCTCTATGCCATGGGTGTCTCGTTGATTTATCGCGGTTTTTCGGGAACGCCTATGCACTGACGCAGTGCGCCATCAGGGTTCATGCACCAAGCAGATCGGCCGCATCGATCAGCTGTTGAGCAACGTCCACGAGGCGAAGCTTCCGGTCCATAGCGCGCTTGCGGATGAGCGCATACGCAGATTCTTCATCCAGCCCGCGGGTCTTCATCAGGAGTCCTTTCGCGCGCTCGACGAGCTTGCGTTCGTTCAATTTGTCGTTCGCTTCCGCGAGCCGCGTGCGCAGGGCCTGTATCTCGTCGAAGCTCGCGACCGCCGCGTCGACGATCCCTCGAATTTTTCTCGAATCGATACCATCGACGACATAGGCGGAGACGCCGGCGCGCACGGCTTCGCGAATCGTCTCGCGGGCATCATCTGCCGCGAACATGACGACCGGCCGCGGCGTGTGCTGTGTCATGACGACGAGGTGCTCGAGCACGTCGCGACTCGGCGAATCGGTATCGATGACGATGACGTCGGGCTTGAGGCTCTCGATCGCTTTGAGGAGCGTGAGAGGCGTCGTGAGCGCGGCCGCGACCTCGTAGCCGGCGAGAAGCAGCGCGCGACAAACCGTATCCGCGCGCTCAGCCGACTCGTCGACGACAAGCACTCGCACGTCTCAGCATCGCAAGTCGCATGCCATGCGATTTCTCAAGCGAATGCGGCTTTGCCTTGCG
>JAFARH010000178.1 GCA_019245555.1 Betaproteobacteria bacterium | reverse complement strand
CAACCGGCACTACGAAGTCGCGCCGGTGCTCTCCATTTCCGAGCACGAGGCGAACAACGCCATCCTCTGGGTAAGCGACAAGCTCTGGCAGAGTTTGAGCGCCGACGAGAAGAAGTGGGTGCTCGAGGCCGGGCGCGACGTAACGACCATGGAACCGAAGCGCGCGTTCGAGCTCGAAGCCACTGCGCTCAGCAAATTGAAGTCGATGGGCATCAAGGTCGTCTCCAACGTCGACAAGTCCGGCTTCCAGAAAATTGCCGACCCGTACCTCGACAAGCTGGCGAAGGACCTCGGCCCGCATGCCGAGAAGGTCAAGAACCTGATCCGCTCGATCCAGTAAGGGTGAGTCTCGCTGGCCGGCTGGTGCTGGCCCGCCAGCGCCACCTGAAATGGCGCGCGCTCGACTGGCTCGAGCGCGTGCTCATGATCGGTTGCGGGCTCGCGCTCGCAGGGTTTTCCATCACGGTCTGTGCGGACATCGTCACCCGCACCGCCGGCCGTCCATGGTTGTGGCTGCAGGAAGTCACTTCCACGCTCTTCATCTATGGCATCTTCACCGGCTTCGCGGCGGCGACGCGCCGTAACGATCACCTCTATCTCACCGCGGTTGCCGAGTCGATGCATGGTCGCGCGCGCCTTGCGGCGGAGATGATCATCCGCTGCGTGGTCCTCGCAGTCGCCCTCTGCATGGTCTGGTTCGGCTACCGCAATTTCCTCCGCGGCTTCGGCAGCTTCCGCCTGCCGTCGAACACGCCGATCGCCTCGCTCTATGCCGCAATCCCGCTCTCCGGGGCGTTGATTGCGCTCTTCACCATCGAGCAGATGGTGAACGGCTGGCGCAACGGTTTCGAGCATCCCGAGGAAGCGGTGGAAGCGGAACGGCTGTTCGAGCTCGGCAAGCAGCCGTGAGCGCGCCGCTCATCCTCACGCTCATGTCGGTGTGCTTCCTCGCCTTCGGCTATCTCGGCGTGCCGGTTCCGTTCGCGCTGATGGGCGGGGTCTTCGTCGGCGCGCTGCTCGCGGATGTGTCCCTGGCGGCCATCCTGCAAAAGGTGTTCGACGGCATGGATAACGAGGCGCTCCTCGCCATCCCTTTCTTTCTGCTGGTCGGTGAGCTGATGAGCTCGGCGAACGTGGTCGGGCGCATCGCCAACCTCTCGCTCGCGCTGGTCGGGCATGTGCGCGGCGGCCTGTCGCAGGTGGTCACCGTCTTCAGCATGTTTTTTTCGGAGATGTCCGGCTCGACGACGGCGGACGTCGCGGTGATGAGTCGTGCGCTTGGCCCGCCGATGAAGAAGGAAGGCTACAAAGGACCCTTCATCGCGGCGATCATCGCCGCCGCATCGACCATCGCCGCTCTGGTGCCGCCAAGTATCACCGCAGTGGTATACGGTGCGGTCGGCAACGTTTCGATCGCCGGCCTCTTCATGGCGGGCTTCGTGCCTGGATTCATGATCGGCATCGGGCTCATGATCTACTGCTATTTCTTCGGCCCGCTCGGCACGCGGCGAAAGCGCGCATCGATGGGCGAGCTTGTGCGCACGACGAAAGATGCAGCGCTGCCGCTGATGATCCCGATCATTCTGCTCGGCGGGATTCTCACCGGATGGTTCACGCCGACCGAAGCCGGCGTGGTCGCAGTCGTCTGGATCCTCGTCGTGATCATCCCGACGTACAACCCCAAGCACATCCGCAACCTGCCCTACGATTTCTGTGTCGCGGGACTCATTTTCTCGCTGCCGCTCATCACCATCGGCGCCGCCAATGCCTTCGGCTGGCTGCTTGCCTACCTGCGCGGCGCGATCGTCATCGCAGAGTGGATCACGAGCATCGCCGGGCACGACCCCCACATGATCATGCTGCTGATGGTGCTGCTCTTCACCATCGTGGGCGACTTCATCGAGCCGGTGCCGACCATCATCATCTTCATGCCGCTCGTGAACGCGCTTACGCAGGCCGGTAACATCAATCCCGTGCACATGGGCGTAGTGCTGATTGCGACGCTCGCGTTCGGCTTGATCACGCCGCCGTACGGGTTGGTGCTGCTGATGGCGTCGAAATTCGTCGGCGTGCGTTTCTCGCAGGCGTTGCGCGCTGCGCTACCAATCTACGTCGTATTCCTCGCCACCATCGGCTTCGCCATCTACTTCCCGGAAGTAGTGCTATGGCTGCCGAAGCATGTCATTCCCTCGTCGGTCGGCTGCTTCCCGAATCCGAACGGCGCGGGCTACCTCTGTCCCTGAACGGGGTCTACTGCTTGTCCGCCGCTTCGTTGGTGCGCTGCTGTGTCTGCTGCATGGTGGCGTCGATCTTCTGCTGCATCTGTTGCATGGTCTTCTGACCCTGCTCCAGCTCCTGCTTCTTGATCGATGCCGCGGTGGCGGCAGTGGTGGCGGTTTCGACGCCGCAGCCGGCGAGGGCCGCGGTGGCTACGACAACGAGGAGTGTTTTCATGGAGGAGACTCTACGCCTCAATTCACCGTCGCGCCCGTTTCTTTGACAACTTTGCCCCACTTCGCATCCTCGGAATGCATGTAGCGCAGGAGCTCATCGCCACTCATCGAATCTGCTTCCACGCCCGCCTCGCGAAACTTGCTCTGTAAGTCAGGATCCTTCAGCGCCTTGGCGATCTCGACGGTCAGGCGCGGGACCAGATCTTTCGGCATTCCCGCCGGCCCCGAGATGCTGAGCCACAGCGTCGCCTCGTAACCGGGCACGCCAGCCTCGGCCATCGTCGGCACATCCGGCAGCTCAACCCAGCGTTTTGGCGTCGTCACTGCGATGGCCTTCAGGCGAGCGCCTCGGACGTTGCCAAGAACGTTGGGCACGCCGGCGAATGACACGCCCACTTCGCCGGCGAGCAGGTCCTGCATCGCGGGCCCGCTGCCTTTGTAGGGCACGTGATTGAGTTGCACGCCCGCCATGGAGTTGAAGAGCGCGCCGACGAGATGCTGCGAGCTGCCATTGCCGGAGCTTGCATAGTCGATCACTCCTGGTTTCGCTTTCGCCGCAGCGATGAGCTCGCGCACATTGGCGACCGGAACCTTCTTCGGATTCACCACGAGCACGTACGGCCCGGACGCCATCATGCTGATATGCGTGAAGTCCTTGAACGGGTCGTACTGCAGGTTCTTGTAGAGATGTGAGCTGATCAGATGTGTCGTGCCCGTGATGCCAAGCGTGTAGCCATCAGGCGCCGCCTTCGCGACGAAGTCCCAGCCGATGGTGCCGCCGGCGCCGGGTTTGTTCTCGACGAAGAACTGTCTTCCGAACTGCTCGGAGAGGCGCGCCGCGAGGATCCGGGTCGGCGTATCCGCAAAGCCGCCGGGCGAGAGCGGAACAACGAGGCGAACGGGGCGCGACGGATAGTCCTGGGCGAGGGCGGCGGTAGCGACAAGGAGCAGCGATAGGACGAACCGGGTCATGCGCGGTACACCGGCTCGGGCTGCGTAAAGAAAGCGTGCAAGATGTGATAGACCACCATGTAGTTCTTCTGCTGGAAGCTCGCGTGCGAGATGCCGGCCATGACGGTGAACTGCTTGTCCGGATTGGGCAGCCGAGCATAGAAGTCGATCAGGTCCTCGAATGAGGCGATGCCGTCGAACTCGCCGCGCATGACGATCGTCGGCACGGTGATCTTCAGCGGATCGACGAGCGGGAGCTTGGAGCACATGTCGACGTAGGTGCCGGTGGGCACCGAGCTGTCGAGCTTGAGGATCTCGTCGGCGAAGGCTTCGATCGTTGCTTTGTCTGCCGTGCCCGGATGGTCGCGCTCGAAGATACTGTGCACGAACGCGCGGTCGATCGGGCGGCGGTTCTTCGCCGCAAACTCGGGCAGGCGCTTCCTGCGCTGCTCGAGCGTCGGGCTGCCTTTGCCGGTCCAGACGAACGCATCCAGTGCCAGACGTGCCACGCGCTCTGGATGACGCTCGGCGAAGAGCGCCGCCTTCAGCGCGCCGGAAGAGATGCCGTACACCAGGAACTTCTTGGCGCCCGTCGTCTTCTGGATGTACGCCGTGCCGGCCTCGAGATCCTCGGCGCCGTTAGGGATGTCGCAGTTGATCGGGCGTGACTTGTCCGAGCGGCCGTAGCCCTCGTTGTCCATCGTCCAGGTGTCGTAGCCGCGCTCGGCGAACCACTCCATGACCGAAGAGTTCGGTCGACCGGGCACATGCAAATCGAAGGTCGGCTGCGAAGCCATCGACGAGCCATGCACGAAGAGGATGGTCCCCTTCGGCGTAGCCGAGGAGTTCTTGCGCCAGAGAAAGAGTTTGACGTCGCCTTTGCGCGTCCAGTGTTCGGTACCGTTCATCACCCCGCCTTTCATGCCTAAATGTAACTGGATTCTGTGCAAGAATCCGCCGGCTCAGCCAAGAGGGAGGAGGACTCGATGAGCGAGGGCATCGAGACGCTCGACACGTTTCCGAAGCTGCTCATGCATCACGCGCGCGTGCGCGGTGATGCGCCCGCCATTCGGGAGAAAGACCTCGGCATCTGGCAGACCTGGACCTGGCGCGAGTTCGCCGACGAAGTGCGCTTCCTCGCCTGCGGGCTGGCCGCAGCCGGCCTCAAGCCCGGCGACCACCTCGCCCTCATCGGCGCCAATCGGCCGCGCATTTATTCCGGCATCGCCGCGGCGCAGTGCCTCGGTGCGATTCCCGTTCCGCTCTACCAGGATGCTGTTGCAGCGGAAATGGCGTTCCCGCTGCGCAATGCCGAGGTCGGATTCGCGATCGTCGAGGACCAGGAGCAAGTCGACAAGCTCTTGGAGATCCTGCCGCAGTGCCCGTCGCTCAAGCACATCTACTACGACGATACGCGCGGACTCCGGCATTACAAGCACGCCGAGCTCGAAAGCTACGATGCGCTGCTCTCGCGCGGACGCGAGTCTTATCGGCGCGATCCGGCGTTTCTGGAGTCGGAGATGGCAAAGGGCCGCGGCAGCGATACGGCGGCGCTCTTCTTTACGTCGGGCACCACCGCCGCCCCCAAGGGTGTGGTGCTCACCTATACGAACCTGATCGAGCGTTCGAAGGTGGTCGCCGATTGGGAGAAGATCACCGACAAGGATGTCGTGCTCGCCTTCATGCCGCCGGCGTGGATCGGACAGAACATCTTTTCGTATGCGCAGCCGCTCGTCGCGGGTTACTGCATCTGCTGTCCCGAATCGGCAGAGACGGTGACCACCGACATGCGCGAGATCGGACCGACCTACTACTTCGCCCCGCCGCGCGTGTTCGAGGCGCTCCTCACGCAGGTATCCGTGCGCATGGACGACGCCGCCGCACCGAAGAAGTGGCTCTACCACCACTTCATGGGCGTTGCCCGACGTGTGGGCGAGCGCATCATGGAAGGAAAACCGGTCGGCTTCTTTCAACGCTTCCAGTATTGGCTCGGCGACCTGCTTGTCTATGGCCCGCTCAGAAATGTGCTCGGCATGAGCCGCATTCGCATCGCCTACACCGGCGGCGAGGCGATCGGACCGGATCTCTTCGTCTTCTACCGGTCGATCGGGGTAAACCTGAAGCAGCTCTACGGCTCGACCGAGACGAGCGTCTTCGTCTCGATCCAGCCGAACGACAGGGTGAAGCCTGACACCGTCGGTCCCGCCGTCCCCGGCGTGGAGCTCAAGTTCACGCCGCAGCGCGAGCTCCTCATCCGCTCCCCGGGCATCTTCAAGGAGTACTACAAAAATCCCCAGGCAACGATGGAAGCCAAGGACGCCGAAGGCTGGTTCCATACCGGCGACGCGGGCTACATCGATGCCGATGGGCATCTCAAGATCATCGACCGCGCGAAGGATGTCGGCGCGCTCAAGGACGGGACGCTCTTTGCACCGAAGTATCTCGAGAACAAGCTGAAGTTCTTCCCCTATGTAAAGGAAGCAGTCTGCTTCGGCGATCAGCGCGACAAGGTTTGTGCCTTCATCAACATCGACATGGAGGCGGTGGCGAACTGGGCGGAGAAGCGCAATCTCGCGTACTCGGGCTATGTCGATCTCGCCTCGCGCGACGAGGTCTATGCACTAGTACGGGAGTGCGTAGAAAAAGTAAACGCCGACCTCGCGCAGGAGAAGGAAATCGCCAACTCGCAGATCCGCCGCTTCCTCATCCTGCACAAGGAGCTTGACGCCGACGACGAGGAGCTCACGCGCACGCGCAAGGTGCGCCGGCGCTTCATCGGCGAGAAATATGCGCCGCTCGTCGCGGCGCTCTATGACGGCAGCCAGACCGTGCACATTGAGGCGCAAGTGCGCTACGAGGACGGCCGCACCGGGAAGATTTCCGCCGACCTGAAGATCGCCGACGCTCGCGCCTTCCCGCCGGCCGCTGCCATGCGCGCCGCCTAGCCGCGTGGATCGCGGCCGTCCGGTCGGCGAAGTGCTGCTGTCCGTCGAAGGCGTGTCGCTCGCCTTCGGCGGCGTCAAGGCGCTGAACGGCGTCTCGTTCGACGTCTATCAGCACGAGGTACGAGCCATCATCGGCCCGAACGGCGCAGGCAAGAGCTCCATGCTCAACGTACTGAACGGTGTCTACCACCCGAACCAGGGCACGATCCGTTTTCGCGGTGAAGAGTTTCGCGACATGGACTCGCACCATGCCGCAAAGCTCGGCATCGCACGCACGTTCCAGAACATCGCGCTCTTCAAAGGCATGACCGTGCTCGACAACGTCATGACGGGCCGCAACCTCAAGATACGCTGCACCTTCCTCGAGCAAGCGCTCTGGCTCGGACGCGCGCGGCGCGAGGAGCTGGAGCATCGGCATGCCGTCGAGGAGATCATCGATTTCCTCGAGATCCAGCACATCCGCAAGACGCCGGTCGGGCGGCTGCCGTACGGCCTGCAGAAGCGGGTCGAGCTCGCGCGCGCCCTGGCCGCCGAACCGGTGATGCTGCTCCTGGATGAACCGATGGCCGGGATGAACCTCGAGGAAAAGCAGGACATGTGCCGCTTCATCCTCGATGTCAACGACCACTACGGCACAACGATCGTCCTCATCGAGCACGACATGGGCGTGGTGATGGACATCTCCGACCGCGTCGTCGTGCTCGACTACGGCCGCAAGATCGCCGATGGCACTCCGACGGAAGTGCGCGGCGATCAGAAGGTCATCGACGCCTATCTTGGCGTGGCGCACGCATGAATTTCTTCATCGAGGTCTTCGTGGGAGGGCTGCTCGCTGGCGTCATGTACTCGCTCGTCGCGCTCGGCTTCGTCATCATCTTCAAGGCCTCGGGCGTCTTCAATTTCGCGCAAGGCTCTCTCGTTTTCTTCGCCGCGCTGACCTTCGTTTCCCTCCTCGAGCGCGGCTGGAACATCTGGCTCGCGCTCGCCGTGACGCTCGTCGCCATGGTCGTTCTCGGCATGTTGATCGAGCGTACGGTGCTCCGGCCGCTCGTCAACCAGCCGCCGATCACGCTGCTCATGGCCACCATAGGCCTCACGTTCGTGCTCGAGGGCGTATCGCAGCTCATGTGGGGCTCACAGCCCCACGGTCTAGAGCTCGGCATTCCGGACGTGCCGATCGAGTGGCTGTCGGACAAGTGGAACATCAACGTCAGCCAATTCGATCTCTTCGCGGCCTTCGTGGCCGGCGTGCTAGTCGCCGTGCTTGCGGTGCTGACACAGAAGACGCGCATCGGTCGGGCGCTACGTGCTGTGGCCGACGATCACCAGGCGGCACTCGCCGTTGGCATCCCGCTCCAGCACATCTGGGCGATTGTGTGGGCGGTGGCTGGATTCGTGGCACTCGTCGCAGGCCTCATGTGGGGCGTGCGGAATGGCGTGCAGTACGCGCTGACCTTCACGGCGTTAAAAGCGCTTCCGGTGCTGATCCTGGGCGGCTTTGAATCGATCGCCGGTGCGATCGTCGGCGGTCTCATCATCGGCGCGAGTGAGAAGCTCGCCGAGGTCTACCTCGGTCCCTACGTAGGCGGCGGCATCGAATCCTGGTTTGCGTACGTCGTCGCGCTCCTTTTCCTGCTGGTGCGGCCGGAGGGTCTCTTCGGCGAAAAAATCATCGATCGAGTCTAGCGATGCTCTACCGCGAAGCCGGCCAGTTCAAATCCACCTACGCGCAGGACCAGCAGATCTTCCCAATCCTGCAGGATCGAATCGGGATGGCGGTGTTACTCGTCATCGCGTTTGTCGCCGTGCCGCTCTTCGGCGATCAGTACTGGCTCTCGGCGATCCTCACGCCCTTCCTCGTGCTCGCACTCGCGACGCTCGGCCTCAACATCCTGACGGGGTACGCCGGGCAGCTTTCGCTGGGCACTGCGGCTTTCATGGCGGTCGGGGCGTTCATGGCCTACAACGCGATGCTGCGCATTCCGCATATGCCCATCCTCGGCGCCTTCGCAATCGGCGGCTTGTGCGCGGCGGCGGTCGGCTTGGTCTTCGGCCTGCCGAGCTTGCGCATCAAGGGCCTCTACCTCGCGGTAGCGACGCTCGCCTGCCAGTTCTTCGTACTGTGGGCGATCAACCGTATCGGCTGGTTCTCGAACCACAGCTCGTCGGGCGTAATCACCGCGCAGCGCATGGAAATCCTCGGCTATCCGATCGACACGCCGGCAGCGAAATACCTGCTGACGCTAAGCGTGGTCGCAGTGATGGCGCTCGCTGCAAAGAACCTGATGCGCAGCGAGACCGGACACGCCTTCATGGCGGTGCGCGACATGGACGTCGCCGCGAGCGTGATCGGCATTCCCATGATGAAGACCAAGCTACTCGCCTTCGCCATCAGCTCGTTCTACTGCGGGGTGGCGGGGGCGATGTACGCCTTCTGCTACCTCGGGACCGTCGAGCCCGAAGCCTTCGTGCTGGACCTCTCGTTCCGGGTGCTCTTCATGATGATCATCGGCGGCGCGGGGTCGATCCTCGGTTCTTTCCTCGGCGCCGGGTTCATTACGCTCTTCCCGATCTTCCTGAACCTCGCCTCCAAGTCGCTCGAAAACGCCCTTGGCATCGAGCTCTCCCACGCCCTGGTCTCCAACACCGAGGCGGTCATCTTCGGCGCGCTCATCATCTTCTTCCTCATCGTCGAGCCCTACGGTCTGGCGCGGCTGTGGCAGATCGGGAAGGAGAAGCTGCGCCTATGGCCGTTTCCCCATTAGGGGCGCTATACTGCCGTTCCGCTTTTCGGAACAGATCTTCAGGAGGAGGACTGCAATGAAACGGACCGCATTCGCTGCTGCCGCGCTTGCCTTGGCAGCGGTCTCGCCGGCCATCGCGCAAAACGAGCAATTCGTCCCCGCCAACTTCTACTGGGTCGGGCCGTACGCGCCCGGCGGCTCCGGTTTCGGCGGCGGCATCATCGATTACATGCAGATGCTGAATGAGCGCGACGGCGGCATCAACGGCGTCAAGCTCACGTGGGAGAAGTGCGAGACCGAATACAACAACGCGCGTGGTGTCGAATGCTACGAGCGCGTGAAGAAGCATCCGCCGACGGGGGCGACGGTCATCCATCCGCTTTCGACCGGCATCACGTATTCGCTGATCGAGAAAGCCACGGCCGACAAGATTCCGGTGATCTCGATGGGCTACGGCCGCACGTCGGCCGCCGACGGACGCGTGTTCCCCTACGTCTTCCCGCTGATTACCACCTACTGGTCCCAGGCCACGGTGATGGTGAAATACATGGGACAGAAGATGGGCGGCATGGACAAGTGGAAGGGCAAGAAGCTCGTCCTCGTGTATCACGACTCGGCCTACGGCAAGGAGCCCATCCCGGTCCTCACCGAAATGTCGAAGCAGTACGGCTATGAGCTCACCACGATCGCCGTGCCGCATCCGGGGAACGAGCAGCAGTCGCAATGGCAGCAGGTTCGCCAGATCAAGCCCGACTGGGTGATCCTCTGGGGCTGGGGCGTGATGAACCCGACTGCTCTCAAGACTGCCGCGAAAATCGGCTACCCGCGCGACAAGATCGTCGGCGTGTGGTGGTCCGGCGCCGAGGAAGACGTGCTGCCTGCCGGCTCGGCTGCGAAGGGCTATATCTCCGCTGGCTTC
>JAFARH010000076.1 GCA_019245555.1 Betaproteobacteria bacterium | reverse complement strand
CGATAGCGCTTGGCGATGTACTCGGTTACGACGCGCTGCTCGCGCTCGAGCGGCGTGTCGACCTGGGCCTGGATCGGTCCGGCGACGATCGTCGTCGGCTCGAAGAGTGCCTCGTTCGCGAAGTTGGAAAGGTCCCCTCGCGCGAGCGGCAGCGCGAGTAGCGTGGCGATGGAAACCACCCCCACGAGAGCCAGGAGGCTTTTCAGCCCGTCATAGACGCGTCTTGCGATTTTTCCTGCCATAGGCGACCTCCATGCCCTGGCGCCGTGTTGTGACTTTGGCTTGGCGAGGGACCTGCCGAGCAGGTCCACGACCGGGGCTAGATGGTTAAACGCACCAGCCGGCGAAGCGGCTGATTGTTGCGGTGCAGCGGACGCAATGATATTAGGCATTTCTCAATCCTGTCAATCACTTCGCCTCTCCTCGCGCAAGTCCTTACAGATCTGCGAACACGCCTGTTTCTGCTGCGGTTTGGTGCGCTTTCGGGTACTTGTACCCCGGTAGACTGGGGCCGAAGCCGAGATGTTTTCACCTCGTTGTGAAGCCTCGCGGACCGGCCTAGGTCTCGTTTCTTGGGCCGATTGGACCAAGCCGGTCCGCTGAGCTTCGAGGCCGCGAGAGGCTTTCGCCCCTCGCCCCACTTCAGGCGCCCGGTTACGGCCGGGAGCCCGTCGGGAAAGGCCAAGCGGCCGCTGGATTCAGCGCGACTCGCGCGCCGGGGGTCGCAGCGGTGGACGGCGTTGTCGCCATCGCGCCCGCAGGGCTGGCCTTAGGTCTGGCGGCTTGCATTGCCTTTTTCTTTTTTCCCGCCTTTTTCTTCTTCTTGGCGGATTTCTTTCTTCCTGCCGCCTTTTTCTTAGTTAGCTTCTTTTTTTTTCGTGATGCTTTCTTCTTCTTCTTTTTCTTTCCGCCTTTTTTCGCTTTTTTCTTCGCCATGCTCAATCTCCTTCAAGGTTGTTGAACAAGAAGCCCGGTTTAGCCGGACTATCCAACCGCCGTCGGGGTATTGCCGCCGCCGGCATGCTGAATGGGGTGGGAACGCTGCGACAGGTCCTGGTAGAGGACATCGCTGTCCAGGCGGATGCCGCCTTCCCAGGTGACCGTCGCAGTGTCCGGATCGACGCTCACCTTCTCGAACTCGCGCACGTCGCGCCAGAGCTGGAAAGCGCCGATCTCAAGGAGGTTGCCGAGAAACACGCTGCCCTCGAGCCCGTCATCGAAGCGCAGCCAGAGCTTGTAGTCGTCCTCCGCTTTGCATGCCGTGATCCTGTGCATTAGGTCCCACTCCTCATTCATGTTGCTCCCCCTCGTTGACTGCTTCTTGGAATTCATTGCCCGCATCTACTCCCAGTTAAGCGCTCCGCCAGTCTGGTACTCGATGACCCGGGTCTCGAAGAAGTTGCGTTCCTTCTTGAGATCAATCATTTCGCTCATCCACGGGAACGGGTTCTGCGCTCCGGCGAAGAGCGCCTCGAGGCCGATCTGCTGGCAACGGCGGTTCGCGATGAAGCGCAGGTATTCCTTGAACATCGGAGCATTCAGCCCGAGCACGCCGCGCGGCATGGTGTCCTCGGCGTAGCGATATTCGAGCTCGACGGCCTGCTTGAAGAGCTCGCTCACCTCTTCGCGGAACGCCGCGGTCCAGAGGTGCGGGTTCTCGAGCTTGATCTGGTTGACGAGGTCGATGCCGAAATTGCAGTGCATCGACTCGTCGCGCAGGATGTACATGTACTGCTCGGCGGCGCCGGTCATCTTGTTCTGCCGGCCGAGCGCGAGGATCTGCGCGAAGCCGACGTAGAAGAAGAGGCCTTCCATCAGGCAGGAGAACACGATCAGGCTCTTCAGGAGCTGCTGGTCGGCCTGCGGCGTCCCGGTCTTGAACGCCGGGTTCGTCAGCACGTCGATGAAGGGCACCAGGAACTCGTCCTTCTCTCGAATCGAAGGAATCTCGTGGTAGGCGTTGAACACCGCGCCTTCTTCGAGGTTCAGGCTCTCTACGATGTACTGGTAGGCGTGGGTATGGATCGCCTCCTCGAAGGCCTGCCGCAGGAGGTACTGCCGGCACTCGGGCGCCGTGATGTGGCGGTAGGTGCCGAGCACGATATTGTTGGCAGCGAGGGAATCTGCGGTCACGAAGAAACCGAGGTTCCGCGTAACGATGCGCCGCTCATCCTCCGTGAGACCGTTCGGGTCTTTCCACAGCTGGATGTCGCGGCTCATGTTGATCTCCTGCGGCATCCAGTGATTCGCGCAGGCGGCGAGGTACTTCTCCCAGGCCCACTTGTACTTGAAGGGGACCAGCTGGTTGACGTCGGCCTTGGAGTTGATGACCTTCTTGTCTTCCACCGTGACGCGGCGGAAGTCGGTAGCGGTGTTGTCCGCCTCCTTCGCCACGCTGGCGGGCACGAAACCCGTCGCAGGCTGTGGCGCGAAATCCTCGAACTTGAGCATCGTTATTTGTCCTGTCCGTTGCGCATCGCCTGGGCGAGCAGCATCGTTCGCAGGCTGGGCGTGGTTTTCTCGTCGACGGGCTTGAATTCCGGCTTGTAGCTGCGCGCCAGCTCGCGCGCCGCTGATTCCAGCCGGGCGGGCGTGGCGAACGACATCTCGTGCGTGGCGATGTAGAGATTCCACTCGGTGCCGGCGATCGTCACCCACTCCGTATGGCGCTCGTGCGAGCGGATGAGGTCGGGGGTGAACGTCTCGGCCTGCCCGAAGCACAGCGCGCGGAAGGTAAGCAGTCGCCAGCCCGGCACCAGGATGGCGTAGAGGCCAGCGGTCTTAGGCGGCGACCAGATCGGCGCCATGAACGGCCCGTTGAAGCTCAACGAGCCGAGGGTTATCACTGGCAGGCCT
>JAFARH010000044.1 GCA_019245555.1 Betaproteobacteria bacterium | reverse complement strand
TGACGTGATCGCCCTTGGCGAATTCATTCACGCCCTCACCCACTTCTTCCACGACGCCGGCACCCTCGTGGCCAAGCACGAGCGGCAGCGGCAGCGCTATCGTGCCGGTGATCGCCGACAGATCGGAGTGACAGACGCCACAGGCGCCGAGGCGCACGAGCACCTCGCCGCGCTTCGGCCCGTCGACAGTAATTTCTTCGACTACGACCGGCTTATTGTTCTCGCGGCAGAGGACTGCTTTGGCTTTGCGGGGCATCATTCCAGTATAGCCGGATAAAATATTCGTTCCTCCCGGAGAGTCCCATGCTGAACAGAGAGAAGCTATTCATTGGCGGCCAATGGATCGCGCCCGCCGGTCGCGAAACGATCGACGTGCACAACGCTGGAAACGGCGAAGTGATGGGACGTATTCCAGCCGCTGGCGAAAAAGAAGTCGACGCTGCGGTCAAGGCTGCGCGCGCCGCGCTGGACGCGTGGTCGGCGACGCCGCCGGCGACGCGTGCAGATTACCTGCAGAAGATTTCCGACGGATTAAAGGCGCGCTCCGATGAGCTCGCCAGGACGATCGCCCAGGAAGTCGGCATGCCGCTCAAGATGGCAAGCCGCATCCAGGCCGGGCTGCCGATCGCGAACTTCGCGAACTACGCGAAGCTGGTGCGCGAGTTCAAATGGGAGGACCGCGTAGGCAATTCAGTCGTCGTGCGCGACCCGGTGGGCGTCGTTGCAGCGATCACCCCGTGGAACTATCCGCTGCACCAGATCACGCTCAAGCTTGCGCCGGCACTCGGCGCGGGCTGCACCGTCGTCCTCAAACCCTCGGAAGTGGCGCCGTTCAATGCGTTCATCCTTGCCGAGGTCATCGAGCAGGTGGGACTACCGAAGGGTGTGTTCAACATCGTGACGGGCTTCGGGCCGAACGCTGGCGAGGCGCTGGTGAAGCACCCTGGCGTCGACATGATCTCGTTCACCGGCTCGACGCGGGCTGGCAAGCGCATATCGGAGCTCGCGGCGCAAGGCGTGAAACGAGTTGCCCTCGAGCTCGGCGGCAAGAGCGCATCGGTCATCCTCGATGACGCGGATCTGCCCACAGCGGTGAAGAACACCGTGAATGGTTGCTACCTGAATTCGGGCCAGACATGCACGGCGCTGACTCGCATGTTGGTGCCGGCGTCGAAGTACGACGAGGCGGCGAAGCTTGCAGCGGATGTCGCGAAGGGATTCACGGTCGGAGACCCGCTCGCTGAGACCACGAAGCTGGGCCCATTGAGCTCTGCAGCCCAGTTGGAGCGAGTCCGCTCGTACATCAAGAAGGGCCAGTCCGAAGGCGCGGAGCTCGTCACAGGCGGCGCCGAGGCGCCCGAAGGCGTGCCGCAGGGCGGCTACTACGTCCGGCCGACAGTCTTCGGCAAGGTCAAGAACAGCATGACCATCGCCCAGGAAGAGATCTTCGGGCCGGTGCTGTCGATCATCCCCTACCAGGACGAAGAAGAGGCGGTGCGCATCGCCAACGACTCCGTATACGGCCTCGCTGGCGCCGTCTGGTCGAAGGACGAGGCGCGCGCGCAGCGCGTGGCCCGGCGCATCCGCGCCGGCCAGATCGACATCAACGGTGGCGCGTTCAACATGAACGCCCCGTTCGGCGGCTTCAAGCAGTCAGGACATGGGCGCGAGGCCGGCGTCTATGGCCTGGAGGAGTTCCTGGAGTACAAGTCCCTCCAACTCAAAGGCTGAGGGAATAAATGGGGCCCGACCCCATTCACTCTAGTTAGATGCGACAGCTTGAGCGGCGGCTGAGGCTCGCGACGGGCCTCATCCTCGCGTGCTTCATCGTCGGGCATTTCCTGAATCACTCGCTCGGCGTGGTGTCGATCGACGCCATGGACCGCCTGCGTGCGGTGCTCGCCGCGTGGTGGCGCAGCCCCGCCGGCACGGTGCTCCTCTATGGCGCGCTCCTCACACACTTCGCGCTCGCGCTGGTATCGCTCTACCGGCGCACGACGCTGCGCATGCCGATCTGGGAGGCGACGCAGCTGATCCTCGGACTGGCGGTGCCGCCGCTCCTCATCGCGCACATCGTCGGCACGCGCTTCTACTGGCTGCTCCTCGAGCACAACATCAACTACGAACGCATGGTCGGCGTGCTGTGGTCCGACAGCGCCGCGGCGGTGCGCCAATCGATCCTCCTCCTCATCGTCTGGACGCATTTCTGCTTCGGCATCCATTACTGGCTGCGGCTCAAGCGCTGGTATCCAACCGTGCAACCTTCGCTTTTCGCCGCCGCGCTTCTCATTCCGGCGATGGCACTGGCCGGCTTTGCGGCGGCGGGGAACGAGCTGTGGCCGGCGATCCAGCGCGTGGGCGGCATCCAGAAATACAACGT
>JAFARH010000003.1 GCA_019245555.1 Betaproteobacteria bacterium | reverse complement strand
CGCGGCGCCGTGCTCGACAAGACGGCCTGGGACATTCCCGCCGTCAGTCCCGACGAAGCCGGCTGGGCTCAACTCCGCGCCACGGTTGACCGGCGGCTACCGGTGCGCGACTTCGAGTTCGCGCGGCACATTCCCGACGGCACGGTGCGCTACTTCTCCGTGATCGGCGAACCGCGCTACGCGGAAGACGGCCGCTTCATCGGCTATCGGGGCGTCGGACGGGAGACCACCGAGATCGCGCTCGCGCGCGAGCGCATCTCCTCGCTTGCCTATAGCGACCCGCTGACGGGCCTTGCCAACCGCACGAGCCTCGGGCCGTCCCTTGAGCAGGCGGTACAGCGCGCGCGGCGTCGCAACAGCAAGCTCGCGGTGGTGTTCATCGACCTCGACGGCTTCAAGCAGGTGAACGATGCGCATGGCCACGATGCCGGCGACGCCCTCCTCATCGAGGTCGCTGCTCGGCTACGCAAGCACCTGCGCTCGAGCGACCTGATCGCGCGCCTGGGCGGCGACGAATTTCTGGTCGTGCTCGAAGACATTCAGGATCTCGTGCCGGTCGAAGCGGTGTCGCGCAAGCTCCTCGGCGAGCTGGCGCGTCCGTTTGCGCTGGCGAGCGGTGAGGTACAGGTAACGGCCAGCATCGGCGTCAGTACCCTGCCCGATGATGCGATGGATGCGGCAGCTTTGATGAAGCACGCCGACACGGCCATGTACACGGCCAAGCAGGCCGGCAAGAACACCTTGAAGTTCTACGCCGCGCCTGTAGCTAACGATCCGGCTACGGCCCAGCGAGCTAGCGCCGCAGATTCCGATTAGCGTCCTGGATGTCGCGCCGGAGCTTCTCGCGCTCCTCCGGGCTCATCTGGCGCTGTTGCTGCTGCTGGCGATTGAGGCCGCCCTTGTCCTGGTAGACATTGCGCATGTCCTGACGCATGCGTTCCCGCTGGTCCTTGCTCATACCCTGGTTCTTGCCACCGCCGCGCGGCTCGCGATCGCCGCGCTGCTGTGCAAAAACGCCCGCTGACGCAAGCGTCAGTGTCAGGAAGAGCGCGACAGCTTTCTTCATGGTTGAGGCATGGTACCGGGACCCCCGCTTGCAAGGGTGTCGCGTCACCCAATTTTTGTAACAATCTATTGCCCCGCGCGTTATTTTCCCTATGGCCGAGCTCAAGACCCGCATCCTCGTAGTCGACGACGACCAGCGCTTGCGCGACCTGCTCGTAAAGTACCTGAGCAGCGAAGGCTTCGAGGTGAAGGCCGTGCCCGATGCGCGCGGCATGGACAAGCAGCTCGGCCGCGAGCGCTATGACCTCGTCGTCCTCGACCTGATGCTGCCCGGCGAAGACGGCCTCGCCATCTGCCGGCGCCTGCGCGGACAGCAGACCTCGCCCGCCATCATCATGCTCACCGCCAAGGGCGACGACGTGGATCGCATCGTCGGCCTGGAGATGGGCGCCGACGATTACCTGCCGAAGCCCTTCAATCCGAAAGAGCTGCTCGCGCGCATCAAAGCAGTGCTGCGGCGCCGGACTCCTTCGGGGCCGCCAGGCGCGCCCGCTGCTGGCGGCGAGCTGCATCACTTCGGGCCTTTCGAGTTCAACCTCGCGACTCGCTCGCTCACGCGGGACGGAAAGGCGGTCTCGCTCACGACCGGCGAATACTCGGTTCTGAAAGTGCTGGTGCAGCATCCGCGTCAGCCACTCTCCCGCGACAAGCTGATGGAGCTCGCCCGCGGCCGCGAGTACGAGGTATTCGACCGCTCGATCGACGTGCAGATCTCGCGGCTGCGCAAGATCGTCGAGGAAGATCCTTCGCATCCCAAGCACATCCAGACGGTCTGGGGGTTCGGCTACGTGTTCGTCCCCGACGATACCCAGCCTAAATGACGTTGTTCGCACGCGCGTTCCTGCTGATCGCGCTGCTCATCGTCACGGCCATCCTCGCCTCGTTCCAGATCTATCGCGTGTACGAGCGCGAGCCGAGATCACGGGAGCTCGCGCAGCAGACCATTAGCACGGTAAACCTCACCCGCGCGGCGCTGGTTAATGCCGATCCGGTCCTGCGGCGCCAGCTGCTCATCGAGCTGAACGAGTCGGAAGGCCTGCGCGTCTTCCCCGTGACTGCAAGCGAAGTAGTAGAGCCGTTGCCCGACGATCCGCTGCTCGAGCGCGTAGCGCAGAAGGTGCGCCAGAGCCTTGGCGAAGAGACGCGCTTCGCCTACTCGCACGACGGCGAAGAAGGCTTTTGGATCAGCTTTTTCATCGACGAGGACGAGTTCTGGGTCATGCTGCCGCGCGAGCGTTTCGAGCCGGTGTTCGGCCTGCAGTGGCTCGGCTGGCTAGCGGCGGTGCTCCTTCTTTCGCTCGCCGGCGCGCTCTTCATCGCCTCGAACATTGCCCAGCCGCTCGCGGCCATGCGCCGCGCCGCGGTTCGCCTCGGCCGAGGGCAGGCGCACGAGCCTTTGCCCGAGTCCGGTGCGCACGAGCTGCGCACTGTAACCGCGGCGTTCAACCGAATGGCCACCAACCTCGAGAGCATGGAGCGCGACCGCGCCATGGTGCTTGCCGGCATCTCTCACGACCTGCGCACGCCGCTCTCGCGCCTGCGCCTCGCACTCGAGATGAGTGGCGCCGATGCCCAGACCAGCGCGGCAATGATTTCCGACATCGACGAGATCGACGCCATCATTGGGCAGTTCCTCGATTTCGCGCGCGGCACGAACGAGCAGAAGCAGGAGAACGATCTGGATGTCCTGCTCAGCGAAGTCGCCGAGCACTATGCGCGCATCGGGAAGGATGTGCGGCTCGTCGCGCACGAGCTGCCGCCGTTCCCGTTTGCCCGGATGGCCATCCGGCGCGCCGTCACCAACCTGATCGACAACGCGTTGCGCTACGCCGGCGAGCCTGTGGAGTTCGAAGCGATCATGGGCGCGGGTTCGGTCGCCGTCGAAGTCCGCGACCAGGGGCCGGGCATCCCGTCCAATGAGGTCGAGCGCCTAAAGCGCCCTTTCACCCGGCTCGACGACTCGCGCGCCGGAAGCGGCGGCGCGGGCCTCGGTCTCGCCATCGTCGAGCGCACGGCTCTCGCGCATGGCGGCCGCCTCGAGCTTGTGCCGCGCTCGCCGCGGGGCCTGATCGGCCGGCTGATCCTTGCCATCCAGTAAATACGCCATCGCGCCGCCGATTGAGCCGATGCTGGCGAAGCTCGCCGACGAGCTGCCGCCGCAGGGCGATTACCTGTACGAGCCGAAGTGGGACGGCTTCCGCGCGCTGGTTTTCCGCGGCGGCGACGAGCTCTTCATCCAGAGCCGCGATTCGCGCCCGCTCGACCGCTATTTCCCCGAGCTCCACGACGAGCTCCTCACCGCGCTTCCCAAGGACTGTGTGCTCGACGGCGAAATCGTCATCGCCACGCCGCGCG
>JAFARH010000384.1 GCA_019245555.1 Betaproteobacteria bacterium | reverse complement strand
TTGCCGCTGTAGCTCTTGTCCGTGTAGTTGCAGCCGGTCGCGCCGGGGTTCGAGACGGTGCCCAGCACACGCGACGGGTCTCGCGCATCGTCCGCCGTCAGGCACTGGGTGAGCTGGAACGGCGGCGGGGCGAAGCCCGGCTCGGCCGGCACGCGGGTCTCCATCGTGATCTGCCACGAGCCAGGGGAAATATCGTCCGCGAACGCAGCGGTGCTCATGAAGATCAATGCAAGCAATGTCCTGGCCATGGGGCCTCCCTTGCGCGAGACTATATGCCAAGGCGGCTGTCAGCCGGCTTTCTTGGCGGCAGCAACCAGCCGCTTTACGAACTCGTCCGTGGATTTGTTGTCGATCCAGCGCACCACCGCGACGAGGTCGTTGTCGGGATCGACATACACCATGTTGGTGCCGTTCCCGAGGTGCGCGTAAGCGTTGCGCGGACCGCTGGGAAAAAGCTTGCCGTCGCGGTTATTGAAGAAGTTCATGAAACCATAGCCCGGCTGCGCGGGCGTCGGCGTGAGCGCGAGCGTGATCCACCGATCGGAAAGAAGCTGCCGGTCCTTCCATTTACCGCGGCGAAGCGTGAAGTAGCCGAAGCGCGCCATGTCATAGGCATTGATGAACATGCCGCCACCCCAGTGCCCGCCGCCAGAGACCGATTGCACGACCTGGCCATCGAGCACGACCCAGGAGTTGTCGTAGCCGAACCAGCGCCAGGTATTCGAGGCGCCGATCGGATCCATGATCGTTTCCTTCAGCACCTGCGGCAGCGGACGGCGCCAGACCTGGAGCATCGCTAGCGCCAGCGCGTTCACGCGCACGTCGTTGTACTTGTAGACCGTCCCCGGCTTGTGCCTTTGCCGGGTCAACCACTCGTCCTTCTTCTCCTCCGGTCGATCAGCCCAGTCGGGTTTGCCCCAGAGCGTCCCCTCCCAATCGCTCGTTTGCCGCAGCATGTTGTCCCACGTGATCGGGCGGGTGTGCGGCGTCTCGAAGAGATCGATGAGCCCGCCATCCTTGACCTGGATCGGCGGCACGTAATCGCGCACCAGATCATCGAGGCTCCTGATCATGCCGCGATCGAACGCCACGCCGATGATGCTGGAGAGCATGCTCTTCGTCACGCTGTGCGTCATGTCGACGCGCAGCGGCTCGCCCCACTCCGCCACGATGTAACCGCGACGCACGATCACACCCGTCGGATCACCGCGATCCTTGATCGGGCCGATCGCCTCGCCATGCGGCTCGCGACCGAAGGTCTGGTAGTGATTCAGCGTCAGGTCACGCGGATTTTTCACTTCGGCAGCGATGGCGAAATCAACCGCCTCCTTGAGACGCGCCGCGTCCATGCCGACTTCGGCCGGCGCCTTGTGCTGCCAAGTCGAGTCGGGGAAATAAGGCTGCGCATGGGCGCAGACCGAAACGAAGGCTAGAAGTAGCGATAGACGCCGCATCATTACTCCTTCAGCGCATCCTGGAGCGCTTCCGCCGGGACGTGCACCTTCACCCCGGCGCGCTCCTCCTGCATCGTCATGACCGCGCGAAAGTCGCGGTCGATCCAGCCGCGTTCAATGCCTCGCGACAGCTCATCGAGCGCGAGCTTGCCGACCGGCATCGGCACGCCCGATTCCCTGGCGAGCTCGAGCGCAAGAGTTGCGTCCTTGTGCGCGAGCCGCAGGCTGAATGACGCCGGATCGTACTTACCGGGCAGGAAATGCTCCGCCAGGCGATCAAAGGTCCGTTTACGCCCTGTCGCGCCCTGGCGCAGCGCTCGGAATAGAGCGAGCGGCTCTACACCAGCTTTCACGCCGAGAGTGAAGATCTCGGCCATGGCTGTATGGATCGAAAAGCTGGCGATGTTGTGCGCCAGTTTGGCGACCGTGGCCGAGCCGATGGGGCCGACATAGAAAGGCTGGTCGCCCATCGCCTTCAGCACGGATTCATATTCACCATAGCTTCCCCGGTCACCGCCGACCCATATCGCGAGCTTGCCGCTCTTCGCGCCGCTCGCACCTCCACTGACTGGTGCGTCGAGGAAGTGAACGCCCTGCTTCGCGAGCTCGACATGCAGTCGCCGCACCCGGTGCGGCGAGTTGGTCGATAGATCGAACCAGACGGCGCCCGGATGCAGGACTGGCTTCAGCTCGGCGGCTACTGTGTCGACGTCATCAGGCCCGGGCAAAGAAGTGAAGACCACGTCGCAGCCTTGCGCCGCGTCAGCCGCGCTGGCATGCCATTGCTTGAAGCCGTCGATCTTGCGCAGATCGTTCGCGTGCACTTCATGGCCGGCCTTCTGCAAGTTGGCGGCCATGGCGCCGCCCATGGTGCCGAGGCCGATGAAGGCGAGCTTCATACGCCGCGCTCGGCGAAGACCTCTTTCGCGACCAGCGCCGCGGTACCGGCATTTGGCCAGCCGCAATAGAAAGCGAGATGCGTGATGAGCTCGACGATTTCGTCCTTCTTGACGCCGTTGTCGAGCGCGCGCCAGACGTGGCCGCGAATCTGATCCGGGCGGCAAAGCGCGACGAGAGCCGCGACCGTGATGAGGCTGCGATCGCGCTTGGCAAGGCCCTTGCGCTCCCATACGTCGCCGAACACGACCTTCTCGGTGATCTCGCCCAGCTTTGGAAAAACATCCTTGACCTTGCCGATGGTAGACGGCGGCATCTTTGCTGCCATGCGAACCTCCCGGGGAATTTGACGCTGGCGACTCTATCATGCGGTGAATGGACGAAGCCGCACGCCCGGAATCGACTTACGCATGGCTGCGCCTCTCGGCGTCGCTCGTGCTGATGACGCTCGGCGGCGTTGCGATGTACGGCGTCGTGGTCGTGCTGCCGCTGATACAGGCGGACTTCGGCGTGACGCGCGCGGAGGCATCGCTCCCTTACACGCTCACTATGCTCGGCTTTGGCTTTGGCGGCATCCTGATGGGCACGCTTGCCGATCGCTTCGGTGTGATCGTTCCGCTGCTTTTCGGCAGCACGATGCTCGGCATCGGCCTGATCCTCGCCGGGCTATCCGGCAGCCTCGCACAATTCGCCATCGCGCACGGCCTGCTTGCCGGGTTCCTCGGCTGCTCGGCGACCTTCGCACCGCTTGTCGCCGATACCTCGCTCGGGTTCAACCGCCGCCGAGGCATCGCGGTCGCCATCGCGATCAGCGGTAACTACGTCGCCGGCACA
>JAFARH010000288.1 GCA_019245555.1 Betaproteobacteria bacterium | reverse complement strand
GCCGATATAGTCACTTCCGCCTTCTGGCGCGTTAATCCGCCGGACGCAGATCCGCAGGAAACCCGCGAGTGGCTCGACGCCTTCGATGCGCTCGTGCAATCCGAAGGCCGCGAGCGCGCCACGTTCCTCTTGCGGAAGCTCCTGGATCACGCCCGTGCGCGGCGCGTCCCGCTGCCACCGGTGCTGAACACGCCCTACAAGAACTCGATCGGTCTTGCCGAGCAGCCGCAGTTTCCTGGCAACCTCGAAGTGGAGAGTCGCATCTCGGCCATGGTGCGCTGGAATGCGCTTGCCATGGTGGTGCGGGCAAATCGCGCGCACGCCGAGCTTGGCGGACACATCGCGAGCTACGCGTCCGCTGCCGATCTATTCGAGGTCGGCTTCAACCATTTCTTCCGTGCGGGCGTCGAGGGTGATCTCGTCTATTTCCAGCCGCATTCCGCACCTGGTGTCTATGCGCGCGCATATCTCGAAGGCCGACTGCCGGAAGAGCGGCTTGCGCACTATCGCCAGGAGACGGGCGGTAAAGGCCTGAGCTCGTATTGCCATCCGTATCTGATGCCGGAGTTCTGGCAGTTCCCGACCGGCTCGATGGGCCTCGGTCCGCTTAACGCAATCTATCAGGCGCGGTTCATGCGCTATCTCGAGCATCGCAGCTTGCTGAAGACCGAAGCGCGCAAAGTGTGGGCGTTCGTCGGCGATGGCGAGATGGATGAGCCGGAATCGCTCGCCGGGCTTTCGCTTGCGGCGCGCGACGGATTGGACAACCTGATCTTCGTGGTGAATTGCAACCTGCAGCGCCTCGACGGTCCGGTGCGCGGTAACGGCTCCATCGTGCAGGAGCTCGAAGGCCTCTTCGCCGGCGCGGGCTGGAACGTGCTCAAGTTGCTCTGGGGTTCCGACTGGGATGCGCTCTTCGCCCGCGACCACGACGGCGTATTGCTCAAGCGCCTGCACGAGACGGTCGACGGCGAATTCCAGACTTACGCAGCCACCGATGGCCGGTTCAACCGCGAGCACTTCTTCAACAAATATCCGGAGCTCACCGAGCTCATCGCCGACATGAGCGATGACGACATCGATCGGCTGCGCCGCGGCGGTCACGACCCGGTGAAGATCTACGCCGCATATCGCGAAGCCCTGCAGCACAAGGGTCAGCCGACGGTGATCCTCGCGCAGACCAAGAAGGGCTACGGCATGGGGCTCTGGGGCCAGGGCAAGATGGGCACCCACCAGCAGAAGAAGCTCGACGACGAGGCACTGCGCGAATTCCGCGACCGCTTCTCCGTGCCGCTCTCGGACGAGGACGTAGCGCGCCTCCGCTTTTTGCATCCCGGTGCCGACACGCCGGAAATGAAATATCTGCACGCACGCCGCCAGGCGCTCGGCGGTTATCTGCCGTCGCGGCTCACCAAGGCGGACAAGCTCGCAGTGCCGGCGCTGCAGCTCGCGCCGTCGCGCAATCAGTCGACGACGATGGCGTTCGTCCAGCTTCTCTCACAGCTCATGAAAGACGCCGGCATCGGCAAGCGAGTCGTGCCGATCGTCGCCGACGAGGCGCGCACGTTCGGCATGCAAACGCTCTTCCGCCAATTCGGCATCTACTCGGCGCTCGGCCAGCTCTACGAGCCGGAAGACCACGAGGAGCTTCTCTACTACCGCGAAGCGAAGGAAGGGCAGATCCTCGAGGAGGGCATCACCGAAGCGGGCGCGCTGTCGTCGTGGCTCGGCGCCGCGACTTCCTATTCATCGCACGGCACGCCGATGCTGCCGTTCTACATCTACTACTCGGTCTTCGGATTCCAGCGTGTCGGCGACCTCATCTGGGCCGCCGCCGACTCGCGCTCGCGCGGTTTCCTCGTCGGCGGCACCGCCGGACGCACGACGCTCGCCGGTGAAGGCCTGCAGCACCAGGACGGCAGCTCGCACCTCGCGGCCAGCACGATTCCGAACTGCCGCGCCTACGACCCGTGCTTCGGCTACGAGCTTGCGGCGATCGTCGAGGACGGCTCGCGCCGCATGCTCGAAGCGCAGGAAGACGTCTTCTATTACGTCACCGTCGCCAACGAGAACTATCCACACCCTGCTGCACCGGATGGCGCGCGCGAAGGGATCCTCCGCGGCATGTACCGGCTGCGCGAGGGCGCGCAGGTCCAGCTCATGGGCTCGGGACCGATCCTGCGGGAAGTGCTTGCTGCAGCGGATCTCCTGCAGGCGGACTGGAAGATCTCGGCCGGCGTGTGGAGCGTCACCTCGTTCACCGAACTGCGCCGCGACGGCATGCACGCCGAGCGCGAGCGACGGTTGGGGCGCGACGCGACGAGCTGGGTAGAGACTTGTTTGCAAAAAACCCAGGGACCAGTGGTCGCGGCGAGCGACTATGTGCGTGCGGTGGCCGATCTCATCCGACCTTACGTGCCGCGCTCCTATACGGCGCTCGGCACCGACGGCTTTGGGCGCAGCGATACGCGCGCCGCACTGCGCTCATTCTTCGAAGTGGATGCGAAGCACATCGTCGTCGCGGCGCTCGCCGCGATCGATGCGAAGCTAGCTGCCGCGGCCTTGGACCGGTATCACATTGACGCCGTGGGCCGGGCCCCCTGGGAGAGGTAGCGGGGAATAGTCGGGCGCCTTGCTCGGCTTTTCGCCGGCCACGGGCTGGGCATTGCGATCGCGCTCTTCGGCCTGCCGCTCGTCGGGACGCTGCGGCAGATGCTGCTGGTCTTTGCGCAAGTGGTAGTCGCGGAGTTCCGGCCGGGCAAATTCGGCTGACTGCCGATCGCGCTCGATGACGGCGCGCTGAACCGGATCCTGCTGCTGCGCAGGCGCCGCAACCGGCGCAAGCATGAGCACCACCGCCGCGAGTTTCATGCCGCCTCGGCGTCCATGCGCGCGCGGACGACGCCGGCGAAGTCGAGGACTTCCTGGGCGAGCGCCACGCGATCGTCGATCGACCGCATGATGGTTGGGAGCGCCACTACGTCGATGCCGAGGGAGCGCACGCTGTCGACGAGCGTGACGTCCTCGCTGTCGAGCACGAAGCCGTCGATCAGGCGGATGTATTCGCCGGCGACGGAGCGCGCCGAGAGCTCGCGGCCGAGCTCGCGCATCATCTTCGCCGCCGAGCCCTTGAGCGCGCGTTGGCCGATGATCGGTGTGACTGCGATCACCGGTGCGCCGCGCTTGAGGAGCAGCTCCTTCATCCCCTCGACCTCGAGGATCGGGCGGATGACGTGGAACGGATTCGCCGGGCAGAGGATCACCGCCTCGAGGTCGTCCGCATGCAGGGCCTCGATAAGGCCGTCGGCGATGCGCGCCGTGTCGGCGCCGGCGTACTGGAAGCCGCGCACAGCCGGCTCGCAGGCAAGCTGCATGAAGTAATCCTGGAACGTGATCGAGCCTTCTTCGGTGATCACATACGTGCGCACTTGATCGTCGCTCATGGGCACTATGCGCGCGGTGATGCCGAGGCGGCGGCAGAAGTCTGCTGTGATCTCCGAAAGCGTGCGTCCATTCGCCAGGCCTTCTGTGCGAAGAAGCGGTGCTGCGAGCGAGCGGTCGCCGTGGATCGGGCGATCCGGTCCGCCGAGCGCCTTGATCATGTTGTGCACGGCCTGCGTCTCGCCCTCGGGCTCCCAGCCGGCGCTGGCGGATGCGATTCCGGCAAGCGTGTACAACATAGTGTCGAGATCGGGCGAGAACGAAAGACCGAGGTGCTCGTAGTCGTCGCCGGTGTTCACGGCGACGGTGAGCGCGTGGCCGCGCAGCCGATAGAGGCCATCGGCGAGCTTTGCGCCGCCAACCTGGCCGCCGAGTGCGACAATGCTACCCATCGACCGATTTTAATCGAGCAGCCAGAGCGAGCGACTGATCGCGCAGCGCACGCCTCTCGGCCGTATCTATTCCCCGCGGATCGAAGCGATAGCGGTAGTGCAGCGGGATGAGCTGCGCCACCGTGTCGCGCACGGCGCCGTCGAGCGTGGGCGCGATGCGCGCGAGCCACGCTCCGAGCGACTCGTGCGGCGCGCGAGCCGCGAGCCGCGCTTCCACCTCGTAGAACTCCGAATCTGCGCCGGCGAACCGGCGATCGCCCGGTGCCTGTGCAATCTGCCCAGCGGCGCGCTTGCCGCGGAAAAGGCGCCAGACGAAAAAGATGAGCAGGACGACGAGGACGACTGCGCCGCCGATACCGAACTGCAGCGGCCCGCCTTGTGTGAACCGGAACTGTGCCCAGCGCAGGAAATCGGCCATGCCTTCCCAGAAGGGGGCGCGGCTCGCTTCTTCCTCGCCCCACGACGGCGGCGTGTTGTCGACGTCGACCCATCGTCCATCTACATAGGCGCGCGCCCAGGCGTGCGCATGGCGTGCGCGCACGAT
>JAFARH010000115.1 GCA_019245555.1 Betaproteobacteria bacterium | reverse complement strand
CGAAGTCGCGCGAGATGGATCGCCTGCAGGACCAGGCGAGTCCCGACGCGATCGCGAGCTCCGCGCTCAAGCTCGGCTGCAAGTCGGTGGCCTTCACCTACAACGATCCGGTGATCTTCGCCGAGTATGCGATGGACATCGCCGACGCCTGCCATGCGAAGGGCGTTCAGACGGTTGCCGTGACAGCCGGCTACATCCACGTCGAGCCGCGGCGCGAGTTCTACGCCAAGATGGACGCAGCGAACGTCGACCTGAAAGGCTTCACCGACGACTTTTACTACAAGATCTGCGGCGGCCACCTCCAGCCCGTGCTGGACACTTTGGTCTACTTGGTGAAGGAGACCCAGGTGTGGACTGAAATCACCACCCTGCTAATCCCAGGCAAGAATGACTCGGACGAGGAGCTGCGTGCCGAATGCAAGTGGATTCGCCAGAACCTCGGTCCCGACGTGCCGGTGCATTTCACCGCTTTCCATCCCGACTACAAGATGACCGACATCGGCGCGACGCCTGCAGCGACGCTGACTCACGCGCGCGAGATTGGACAGCTCGCCGGCCTCAATTACGTCTACACAGGCAACGTGCACGACTCCCAAGGAGGGTCGACCTACTGCCCGTCCTGCGAGAAGCCGGTGATCCAGCGCGACTGGTACCGCATCGATGGCTATACCCTGACTGAGAGCGGCAACTGCGCGCATTGCGGCACGCCGATCGCAGGTCGCTTCGGAAGATTCGAGAAGCCCTTCGGTCCGCGCCGCATCCCCGTTCGTTTGGCACACGCGGCTTGATCCCCGGCTCGGGAGCCTGGCTCGCCGCGCTGTGCACGAGCCGGGTCCTAGCCGCCACGTGGTTCGTCGCGTATTCCTCGGTCCTGCCGCTCACACAGGTGGCGTGGGGCTTGAGCGCGAAAGAGGCGGGGATGATCCAGGCGGCGTTCCACCTGGGCTACCTCACTTCGCTCTTCATCGTCGGCTTCGTGGCCGACCATCTCGGCGCAAGGCGCGCCTACATCATGACCGGCGTCGTGGCGTGCGTGAGCCCGTGGACCTTCGTGCTGTTTGCGGACGGATTCTGGTCGGCGTTCTGGCTGCACGCGTTTACCGGTCTCTGCCAGGGCGGCACGTACACGCCAGCACTCGCGCTCATCAACGAGCACGTGGCGCGCGAGCGCCGCGGCCGCGCGATGGGCTACCTGATCGCCGGATCGAGCGCCGGCTACGCGCTTTGCCTCGGCGTCGCGGGCGTCGCGCTGAAGTTCACCGACTGGCGCGGCGCGCTCGCTATGGTTGCGCTGCTGCCCGTTTCGTCATGGCTGCTCGCTGCCTTCGTCTTGCGCGGTACGCCGAATGTCGTCCATCCCCGGCCCGCGGGCGAGCCGCTCCTCGCCGCGCTGCCGGCTGTGCTCAGTAACCGGCGCGGCATGCTTTCCATCTGGGCGTACACGTTGCACAACTGGGAATTGCTTGGACCTGTGGGCTTGGCTGCCGGCATTCTTGACGGCGGCGCTTCTCGCACATGGCATGGGCGGCGAGGCCGCGCTGCTCCTCGCCGCGCTGACTTATGTGGCGAACATCGCCGGCTCGATCACCGGCGGCACCATGGCGGATCGCTGGGGGCGCATTCCAACGCTGCTCACTTGGTCGTGCATCAGCACGGTGCTTTCGTTCAGCATCGGCTGGCTGGTCGGAGCGCCGATCGCGGCTCTCGTCCTGCTCGCCCGCCTCTACAACTTCTCCGCCATCGCCGACTCGTCGACGCACTCCACCGTGCTCGCCGAGGGCGTCCCGCCGCATTACATCGGCGTCGCCTATGCGGTGCGCTCGGTGATTGGCTTTGGCGCCGGCGTGGTCAGTCCGGTCGTCTTCGGCTGGGCGCTGGACGCGGCCGGCGGCGGGCGCACGAGCACGAGCGCTTTTGCATGGGGCATCGCATGGTCGACGCTCGGGCTGGGCGCGTTGCTCGGCCCGGTCGCCACTTGGCGCATGCGCAAATCCTCTACCATGTCGCCCGGTGACTAGAAAAAGACTGGCGGTCGCTTCGATCGCCACAGCCGCAGTAATAACTGCGGCGGGCTGCGCGACGCCGCCGCCCGCTCCGCTGCAAACCCTGAGCGAGTACAAGATCGGCGTGGCGAAGCGCATCGCCGCCACCAGTCGCGACACCTACTCGACGCCTGTGCCGGAAATGCTGAAATCGATCGTGGTGCTGGAGATCACGCTCGACAAGGCCGGCGCGCCGCTCGAGGTCACGGCCTTCCGCAACAACGG
>JAFARH010000463.1 GCA_019245555.1 Betaproteobacteria bacterium | reverse complement strand
GCGATGATCTGCTCCACCTGGGAGAACTGCACCTTCGTGGTTGGAGGCGCCGGCTTTGGCGCGAGCAGAAATGCCACCGCCAACATGATCGCCACTCCCCCGAGCCAGACCCATGCCGGTGCCCTGCCCTTGTGACGCATCACGAACCACACGCGGATCAGCGCGCCGGCGAGCGTCATGCCGATCAGGACGAGCCAACTCGAGCGGCTGGCGTAAGTCATCGCATAGTGGTTCGAGATCATTACGAGCACGACGGGTAACGTGAAGTAAGTGTTGTGCACACTGCGCTGCTTGCCCTTTTGCCCGTCTAGCGGGTCCGGCGCGCGTCCCTCGCGCACCGCGTCGACCATGCGCCGCTGTCCAGGAATGATGACGTGCGCGACGTTGGCGCTCATGATCGTGCCCAGCATCGCGCCGTAGTGGATGAATGCACCGCGACCGCTAAAGACATGCGTCAGCGCCCAAGCAGCCGCGCCGAGCAGGACGAAAAGCGCCGCAGCGATGATTGCGTCGCTCATGCCCGAGCGGCACAGCCCCTCGTACACGGCCAAGCCGAGGACGAGGCTCCCGATGCCGATGCCGATGGCAGCACCTTTCGACAGCGCCATGACCGAAGGGTCGATCAGGTACAGCTCTGCGTTGAAGTAATAGACCACTACGAGAAGCGCGAACCCGGTGATCCAGGTCCAGTACGCCTCCCATTTGAACCAGTGCAGCGTTTTCGGCAGATCGGCCGGCCCGAGCTTGTACTTCTCTGCGCGGTAGAAGCCGCCGCCGTGAATCGCCCAGAGTTCCCCGGCGAGTTTGGGATCCTGCGAGGTCTCTAGATGGTCATCCAGCCAGATGAAGTAGAACGAGGCGCCGATCCACGCGATGCCGACGATAAGGTGCGCCCAGCGCAGGCAGAGGCTGACCCAGTCGAGTAGATAGGCCTCCACCTGTCGTCAATTCAGCTTGGCGCCGGAATCCTTGACGGGCTTGTGCCATTCGCGCACCTGGTTCGCCACGAAGGCCGTGAACTCGTTCGGGGTCATTTCTTTTCCTTGCACGCCGAGCTCGGACAGGCGCTGCGTGACCTTGGGATCGGCCAGCGACTTCCTTGTCGCGGCATGCAGCCGTACCACCACTTCGTTCGGCAGGCCGGCCGGACCCGAGACGCCCAGGAAGTTTTCTGCCACGAGGTTCTTCTCACCCGCCTCCAGCACGCTAGGTACTTCGGGCGCTATTTGCGCACGCGCTGGCGAAGTCACGGCTATTGCGCGCAGTCTGCCGTCTTTTATGAGCGGGACATTCTGCGGCAGCGTGTCGATGGCGAGCTTGATCGTGCCCGGAATGAGGTCGTTGTGCATGGGCGACGATCCCTTGTAGCCGATGTGCTCCATGCGAAGACCGTGTTCCTTTTTCATCGTCTCCCCGACGATGTGTCCGATCGAACCGATGCCACCTGAGCCGTAATTCACCGGATTGGGCTCGGCCTTGATCCAGGCGATGAGCTCCGCCATCGTCTTCGCCGGTATGGACGGATGGACGACGAAAACGTTCGCGACCGAGCCGATGTAGGTCACGTGAGTGAAGCTCTTCACCGGGTCGTAGCGTGGTTCGTCCTGCATCGCGGGCGAGATGCTGATGGGGGCGCTGTTCGACAGCAGCAGCGTGTAGCCGTCGGGCGCTGCGTGCGCGGCTTCGAGAGCGCCGATGGTGCCTCCGGCACCCGGCTTGTTGTCGACGATGATCGTCTGGCCGAGCTCCGCCTGAAGCGGTATGGCAACAAGGCGCGCCACGATATCCGACGATCCGCCGGGGGCGAAAGTCACGATCATGCGCACCGGCTTCGCGGGCCACGATTGCGCGAACGCACTCGCCGCTGCGAAAAGCGCAATGGCCAATACTGCTCTCATAGCTCAGCTCCCGCGGTAGGTGGTGTATCCCCACGGCGAGCATAGCAGTGGCACGTGGTAGTGCTGGGAGCTGTCTGCGATCTTGATGCGCACCGGAACGCGCTCATAGAAAGCGTCGCCGCCGAAATATGCACCGACATGGAACACGAGCTCGTAGGCGCCAGGCTTGAAGCGCTCGCCTTCCAACAACGGGCCGTCCGTGCGCCCATCGGCATTGGTCTTCGCCTCGGCGAGCTTCGTTCCGTCGGCGCCGAAAACCTCGATGCGGATGCCGCCGCCCGGCTTGCCGCGCGCGGTATCGAGGACATGCGTCGTAATCCTTCCCATTTTCACCCCTCCCTGATGATCCTCTTGAGCCGAGCTCGCGCGATGTGGCCGATCTGTTCAAGCGCGGTTCGCAATTCGCCCTCCCGGCTGTTCGAGAGCCGCGCCTCCATCTCCTCGAGCACGCTCG
>JAFARH010000393.1 GCA_019245555.1 Betaproteobacteria bacterium | reverse complement strand
GAGCCGGGCTTGCCCATCTCCGCCATGTCGTGCGAGCCGTGGATGTAGATGTAGCGCCGCATGGTGTCCACGTCCCCGAGGCGGTTCCTGCCGGGCTCGCAGCCCGAGAGCCAGAGGATGCGCGTCAGGATCCAGTCCCGGCCCGGGTAGCGCTCGTGGAGCTCCTTCGACCAGATCTCGCCGGTTGGGCGGCGGCGGACAAATACCGAGTTGAGCGGCTGCCCTGCCCCGATCTTGGCGCGCACGATGTGCTTGCCACGCGGCGTGCAGAAGCTGCCGTTCTTCTCGCCGAAGCCGTTCTTTGCCGTGGACACTGAGTAGTGCTTCACCACGCGCTCGCCGTCCAGGAGCGTGAGCTCCTGCTTTGCACCGTCGATACGGATCTTCATCGCTTGCCGGCGAAGAAGCGGCTCAGCACCGCGCCGCACTCCTGCGCGAGTACGCCACCCTGGATCTTCACCTGGTTCTTCAGCACCTGCTTCTTGGGATCGGTCGCGCCGAAGATCGCCCGGGCAATCCGCGCATGGAACATGGCGCCGACGCACATGTCGCAGGGCTCGAGTGTCACGTAGAGTTCAGCACCGGTCAGGCGATAGTTGCCAGTCTTCTTCGCTGCTGTTCGCAGCGCCTGGATCTCGGCATGCGCGGTGGGGTCGACGGCGGCGATCGGCCGGTTCCAGCCTTCGCCGATCACTTCGCCCTTGAGCACCACCAGCGCGCCTATCGGGACCTCGCCCTCCTGCTCCGCCCTTCGCGCGAGCTCCAGGGCGCGGCGCATGAAGACTTCGTCCGTCATTCCCACTCGATGGTGGAAGGCGGCTTGGACGAGATGTCGTAGGTAACGCGGTTAATGCCGCGCACCTCGTTGATGATGCGGTTGGAGATCTTGGCGAGGAGCTCGTGCGGCAGCGGCGCCCATTCGGCCGTCATGAAGTCGGTGGTCTGCACGGCGCGCAGCGCCACCACGTTCTCGTAGGTGCGACCGTCGCCCATGACGCCCACGGACTTCACGGGCAGGAAGACGGCGAAGGCTTGGGCGGTCTTGTCATACCAGCCGGAGGCGCGTAGCTCGTCGATGAAAATGGCGTCGGCACGCTGCAGGAGGTCGACCTGCTGCTTCTCGATGGCGCCGAGGATGCGCACACCCAGGCCCGGCCCGGGGAATGGATGGCGGAACACCATCTCGCGCGGCAACCCGAGCGCGAGACCGAGCTCGCGCACCTCGTCTTTGAATAGCTCACGCAATGGTTCCAGCAGCTTCAGGTGCAAAGAGTCGGGAAGACCGCCGACGTTATGGTGCGACTTTATGGTCTGCGCCTTCTTTGTCTTGGCGCCAGCCGATTCGATTACATCCGGGTAGATCGTGCCCTGCGCGAGCCACTTGGCGTTGCGAACCTTGCCGGCTTCGCGCTGGAAGACGTCCACGAAATGCTTGCCGATGATCTTGCGCTTCTGCTCGGGATCGGCGACGCCGCGCAGGGCAGAATAGAACTCCTGCGATGCGTCGACGTGCACGACCTTGACGTGCATGTGCTTCGCAAAGGTGTCCATCACCTGTGCTCCTTCGTTCAGGCGCAGGAGACCGTGATCGACGAAAACGCAGGTGAGCTGGTTGCCGATTGCCTTGTGGATGAGCGCGGCAGCGACGGATGAATCGACGCCGCCGGAAAGGCCGAGGATCACCTCATCCTTGCCGACCTGCTCCTTGATCTGGCGGACGGCCTCGCCGACGTAGTCCGGCATGTTCCAGTCGCCGCGGCAGCCGCAGATGTCGCGCACGAAGCGATGCAGGATCTTCGTACCCTGCCGAGTGTGCGTGACCTCCGGATGGAACTGGACGGCATAGAAGCGGCGCTGCTCGTCCGCCATGGCGGCGATGGGACACGCTTCCGTGGATGCCATGAGCTTGAAGCCGGCCGGCATGTCGACGACTTTGTCGCCGTGGCTCATCCAGACCTTCAGCATCCCGTAGCCCTCGGCCGTACGGAAGTCCTCGATGCCATCGAGGAGCTTGGTATGCCCGCGGGCGCGGACCTCGGCATAGCCGAATTCGCGCACCTTGCCGGCTTCGACCTTGCCGCCGAGCTGCTGCGCCATGGTCTGCATGCCGTAGCAGATGCCGAGGATCGGCACTCCCAAGCCAAATGTCGCCTGGGGCGCCTTGCCGGTCGATTCCTCGTAGGCCGACATGTGGCTCCCGGAGAGGATGACGCCCGTTGGCGCGAATTCGCGGACGAACCCGTCGCTCACATCGCAGGGGTGAATCTCGCAGTAGACCTTCGCTTCGCGCACGCGACGCGCGATGAGCTGGGTGTACTGGGCGCCGAAGTCGAGGATGAGAATCTTCTGATGCTTACTCGACTCGGTAATTTGGCGCCTCCTTGACGATTTGCACATCGTGCACGTGTGATTCGCGGATGCCCGCGGTGGTGATCTCGACGAACTGGCCGCGCTTGCGGAGCTCTTCGATGGTGGCGTTGCCGGTATAGCCCATGCTCGCGCGCAGGCCGCCGATGAGCTGCTGGATCACCCACACCGCGCTGCCCTTGTAAGCGACGCGCCCTTCTATGCCTTCGGGCACGAGCTTATCGACGTTCATGTCCGAGTCCTGGAAGTAGCGATCGGCGGCGCCCTTCTGCATGGCGCCGAGCGAGCCCATCCCGCGGTAGGACTTATAGGAGCGGCCCTGGTAGAGCTCGACCTCTCCAGGCGACTCCTCCGTGCCGGCGAAGAGCGAGCCCAGCATGACTGAGTGGGCGCCAGCGGCGATCGCCTTCGCGATGTCGCCGGAATAGCGCACGCCGCCATCGGCGATCAGCGGCACGCCGGACTTCTCGAGGGCTTCTGCAACGTTCTGGATGGCGGTGATCTGCGGGACACCGACACCGGCCACGATGCGCGTCGTGCAAATCGAACCCGGTCCGATGCCGACCTTCACACCATCGGCGCCGTGGTCGACCAATGCCTTGGCGCCGTCACCCGTGCCGACGTTGCCGCCGACGACTTCCATCTTCGGGTACTTCGTCTTGATCCATTTCACGCGATCGAGGACGCCCTGGGCATGGCCATGGGCGGTGTCCACGATCAGGACGTCGGCACCAGCCTCGACCAGTGCGGCTACGCGCTCATCGGTACCCTCGCCCACGCCAACTGCTGCGCCGACGCGCAGCTTGCCGTGTGCGTCCTTGCAGGCGTTCGGGTTTTCGCTTTCCTTGAGGATGTCCTTCACGGTGACGAGCCCCTTCAGGTGGAACTCGTCGTCGATCACCAACACCCGCTCGAGGCGGTGCTGGTGCATCAGCTTCATCGCCTCCTCGCGGCTCGAACCCTCGCGCACGGTCACGAGCTTCTTCTGCGGCGTCATGATGTTCTTCACCGGCTGGTCGAGATTGGTCTCGAACCGCAGGTCGCGGTTGGTGACGATGCCGACGACCTTGCCGCCGTTCTTGACGACCGGGAAACCGGAGATCTTGTGCTGCTGCTGGAGCGCGATCACCTCCCGAACCGTCATCTCCGGCGGGATGGTCATCGGATCGCGCAGCACGCCCGACTCGAAACGCTTCACCTTGGCCACCTCGGCTGCCTGCTCCCGGATGCCGAAGTTCTTGTGGATGATGCCGATCCCGCCTTCCTGCGCCATGGCAATGGCGAGGCGCGCCTCGGTCACCGTGTCCATGGCGGCCGAAACGAGCGGAATGTTGAGTTCGAGCTTGCGGCTAAGGCGGCTTTTTAGGGAGGCATCGCGCGGCAGGATGCGCGAGTGGGCGGGAAGGAGGAGGACGTCATCGAAGGTCAGCGCCTTCTGAATCACCCGCATGGAATGCTTTCTCGCAAAGCAGCATTATACGCGAGGCGTTCGAGTTCCGCCTTTCTTGCGATCGCGGGCGCGTTGCCGGCGCCTTTCCTTGGGGTCGAGGCCGAGCGGCCGATAAATCTCCACGCGATCGCCGTCAGCCAATTGAAGGTCGAGGCCGACGCGTTTGCCGAACACACCGACCGCTTCGCCTTTGACGCCGGCTGCGCGCAGCGCATCGCGAACGCGAGATCCTGCCGGCAGGTCGAGCTGTGTGATCTCGGCCCGCTCGGGCCATGCGGCGACGACTTCAACGCGGATAAAGCTCATCGGCGCGTTTCGTAAAGGCGTCGACCATCGTGTCGGCAATCTCGTCGAATAGCGGCTCGAGCAGCTTGCCCATCGCGTGGCTCGAGAACTGGTAGCGCAGCGAGAAAGTGATCTCGCAAGCGTCAGGCTTGAGCGCCGTAAAGCGCCAATCAGCGGAGAACTGCTTGAAAGGCCCCTCGACCAGCCGCATTTGTATCGAAGACGTCGGATGGTTTTCGTTCAGCGTAGTGAACGACTGCCGGATGCCGCTCAGGCCGACCGTGAGGCTCGCCCGCTTCATGCCGCCGAAGGTCTGCACATCGACGCTCTGGCACCACGGCAGAAATTGCGGATACGAATCGATGTCGTCGACGAGCGCATACATTTCCCCTGCCGAATGCTCGACGATCGCGGATCGGCGGATTTCCTTCATGAACTAGAATTCATTATGTCGATCGTCGACAACCGCAAGGCGTTCCACGATTATTTCATCGAGGAGCGCTACGAGGCGGGGCTCGCGCTGCACGGCTGGGAAGTGAAGGCGATTCGCGCCGGCCGCGCCCAGATCAGCGAAGCCTACGTCATGGTGCGCGGCGAGGAGCTCTTCCTGATCGGCTCGCACATCAGCCCGCTGCCCACGGTGTCGACCCACTTCGTCCCAGATCCGACCCGCACCCGCAAGGTGCTGATGCATGCCGAGGAAATCCGGCGCCTGATCGGCAAGGTCGAGCAGCGCGGCTACTCGCTGATCCCGCTCAACCTGCATTACACGAAGGGGCGCATCAAGCTCGAAGTGGCGCTCGCGAAAGGGAAGCTCGCACACGACAAGCGCGCCGACCAGCGGGAAAAGGAGTGGAACCGGGAAAAGCAGCGGCTGCTACGCAGTCGCTGATTTCTTGCCCTTGGGCGGGTTTTCGGCGAGCGCCATCCAGGTGGCGACCACCGTATCGGGGTTGAGCGAAAGGCTCTCGATCCCCTGCTCCATCAACCACTGCGCCAGATCCGGATGATCCGAGGGCCCCTGGCCGCAGATGCCGACGTACTTGCCCTGCTTGCGACAGGCTCGAATGGCCATGGCCAGCATCGCTTTGACCGCCGCATCGCGCTCATCGAAGCCCTCCGCGACCAGGCCTGAGTCGCGATCCAGGCCGAGCGTGAGCTGGGTGAGGTCGTTCGAGCCGATGGAGAAACCGTCGAAGAGGTCGAGGAACTGCTCGGCCAGCACTGCGTTCGACGGCAGCTCGCACATCATGACGACGCGCAGGCCGTTCTGGGCGCGCTTGAGGCCGTTCTGCTCCATCAATCCGAGCACCTTCTTTGCCTCGCCGACCGTGCGGACGAACGGCACCATCAGCTCCACGTTTGTGAGACCCAGCGTCTCGCGCACCTTGCGCAGCGCCTGGCACTCGAGCTCGAAGCACTCCCGGAAGCTATCCGCGATATAGCGCGAGGCGCCGCGGAAGCCGAGCATCGGGTTCTCCTCCTCCGGCTCGTAACGCTCACCGCCGAGGAGCTTGCGGTATTCGTTCGACTTGAAGTCAGACAGGCGGACGATCACGGGCTTGGGCCAGAACGCCGCCGCGATCGTCGCTACGCCCTCCACCATCTTCTCGACGAAGAAGGTGCGCGGATCGGGATAGCCGCGCGTGACCTCCTCGACCTTCCGCTTGAGCGTCGCGTCGAGCTTGGGGTAATCGAGGCAGGCGCGCGGGTGCACGCCGATCTCGTTGTTGATGATGAATTCCAGCCGGGCGAGGCCCACGCCGGCATTCGGCAGCTGCGCGAACTCGAAGGCGAGCTGCGGGTTGCCGACGTTCATGGCGATCTTGACCGGGATTTTCGGCAGCTCGCCGCGCTCGCGCGTGGAGACCTCGAACGGGATGATGCCGTCATAGACGTTCCCGGTGTCGCCCTCGGCACAGGAGACCGTCACCTGCGCGCCGTCCTTGAGCACGTCCGTCGCGTCGCCGCAGCCGACCACGGCCGGAATGCCGAGCTCCCTCGCGATGATCGCCGCGTGGCAGGTCCTGCCGCCGCGATTCGTGACGATCGCTGCCGCCACTTTCATGACCGGCTCCCAGTTCGGATCGGTCATGTCGGTCACGAGGATGTCGCCCTGCTTGACTTTCGACATCTGCGACGCGTCGGGCGTCCGCAGCTACGAGCCCGAGGAAGACGAGCGCCTCGCCCGGCTCGGCGTGC
>JAFARH010000366.1 GCA_019245555.1 Betaproteobacteria bacterium | reverse complement strand
TAGTTCAGAACAAAGGAATTTTGCTTTCGCCCCTCGGTGCAGCGCTGGCGAGGTTGTACGTTGCCAACCACAATGCCGCAGGCAAGGCCCATTTTGAGCAATGGATCGAATCGGTACGAGGCATGGTGACCATCGTCAAACTGTCATGATGTGCCACTCCGAATGAGCGCCAATAAACCGACCGGGCAAATAGGTCCCGTGAAGGTCCAGCGCACCACCGTCGCTGTTACGTCGAGCTGGGACAAGGTGCACTTTCCCGCCGAGAAAACGGAGATCGAAAAGGCCATCGTGGAGTACTTCGTGCGCACGATGTCGAAGCACGGCGCAACGATTCTCGCTGCGCAAGCGAACGATGAAGCAAACCACGACTTCACGCTGCAACTGCCAGGCGGGCGCACGTACCTCGAGCTGACCGAGCTGCAGTATCGCGACGGGCCGGGCCGGCCGTACGATTCGCGGAGCCAACGAATCAGCACTTTCACCTACGCCGAGCAAATCGCCGGGGCCGTGCAGCGCAAGGCCGAGCGGTACGGGCGCGCCGGCAGCGTGCCGATCCACCTTCTTCTTTACATTACGCACTGGCGGTTTCTGCCGAACGAGATAGCGATTCGCCTTGCGCAGCATTTGTTGCTCACCCGACCACCGCTGTTTGAAAACGTCTTTTTGTTGTGGCCCACCGACGAGAAAGACGCGACTGTGCGCGTTCTCTTTCCGGCCGATAACCCGCTCGAAGGCCACGCCGCCGACGAGTTCCGAGAGCACACCTACCTCAATCTCGATCCGGCCGGGTGGCGGGTTGTCCCTGGGACGAGCGTCGCAGAGGGTCCACCACCTTCACCCGCTTCTGCTTGATGTAGCGCTGCGTCATCTGCGCCGACGCGTGACCGGCTAATGCCTGCGCGTTACCGCCCTGCGCATCGGCGTCCGTCAGAGCCTTCGCCCGCAGATCGTGCCACGTAAAACGCTCGTTGTTTGCCTTGCCCCAGGCCTGCTGCACCCGTTGCCACAGCGTTTGAAATCCGCTCTGCGTATACCGACCGCCACGCCGCCTGGCAAACAAGAACGCAGAGCGCTCCGCGCGCTTCGTGCCTCGACTATTTAGCGCCCGCTCGACAATGCTGCGCAGCTCGTCCGTCCACTGAATGACGAGGCGAACGCCGGTTTTCCTTTGAACGTGATCGATGCCCGCGTCCGTAAGGTTCCTCGAACAGCATTAGCGCACAGAGACCGATATACGGTATTCAACTCAACTTGAACGCCTTCAAGGCTATACGGAGCATCACCGGCAATCTTTAGAGCGCCGGTAGCCCTTTCAGGAAATCGCAGCAATGAGAGGTAGTTGGTTCTAGTTTTCGTTAGTGCCACGACCTACCAAATCTCGCAGGGGCTGAATGAAATCGTCAGCCTCCGCAAATCGTGGCATGCAAGAATGAGGATCATGCCAGCTACACGCCGCTGGTACTCGATCCTCTATGTGCAGGTGCTGATCGCCATCGCGCTCGGCATCGCCATCGGCTACTACTTCCCGAAGACGGGCGCGGCGCTCAAGCCGCTCGGCGATGCATTCATCAACCTGATCAAGATGATGATTGCGCCGGTGATCTTCTGCACCATCGTCCACGGTATCGCGTCGATGCGCGACCTGACCAAGGTCGGGCGCGTCGGCGTGAAGGCGCTGGTCTACTTCGAGCTCGTCTCCACGCTCGCGCTTGCAATAGGGCTCATCGTCGGGGAGCTGGTGCACCCCGGCGCGGGCTTCAACATCGACCCGGCGTCGATCGATCCGAAGGCGGTGTCGAGCTACGTCACGCGGGCGAAGGAAGAGGGCCTCGTCGCGCACCTGATGGCGATCATCCCGGGCACGTTCGTGGACGCATTCGCGAAGGGCGACCTGCTGCAGGTGCTGCTGGTGTCGATCCTCACGGGCTTTGCCGTCTCGCGCATGGGCGCGCTCGGCGAGCGCATCACGCACGTGATCGAGGCTGCCGGGCAGGTGTTCTTCCGCATCATCGCGATCATCGTGCGCGCGGCGCCGATCGGCGCGTTCGGCGCCATGGCCTTCACCATCGGCGCTTACGGGCTGGGCGCGCTCATCAACCTCGGCGCCCTGATCGCCACGTTCTACCTGACGGCGCTGCTCTTCGTTCTCGTCGTGCTGGGGGCGATCGCGTGGTTCTCGGGATTCTCGATCCTGCGCTTCATCTCCTACATCCGCGACGAGCTCCTGATCGTGCTCGGCACGAGCTCGTCCGAAACGGTGCTGCCGCACATGATGCACAAGATGGAGCACCTCGGTGCCTCCAAACCGGTCGTCGGCCTCGTGATCCCCGTCGGGTACAGCTTCAATCTCGACGGCACGAATATCTACATGACGCTCGCTACGCTCTTTCTCGCCCAGGCGACCAACACTCATCTCACCATCGGCCAGGAGCTCACGATCCTCGCCATCGCCATGCTCACATCGAAGGGCGCCTCGGGCGTGACCGGCGCCGGCTTCGTCACGCTCGCGGCGACGCTCTCCATCGTGCCGGATATCCCGATCACTTCGCTCGCGATCCTGCTCGGCATCGACAAGTTCATGAGCGAGTGCCGCGCGCTGACCAACATCGTCGGGAACGGCGTGGCGGCGATCGTCGTCGCGGCCTGGGAGGGCGAGCTCGACCGCGACAAGCTGCGGATCGGCCTGTCCCGGCAGGTGCACGTCGACGACGT
>JAFARH010000306.1 GCA_019245555.1 Betaproteobacteria bacterium | reverse complement strand
CAAGCGGAACCCAAACCGCGGTGGCGAGGGACAGGCCGGGCAGATCGAGCGGCCCGGCAAGAGCGGCCGGCAGCATGTAGGAGCCGTAGTGGTACGGCGGCCGCGGCACGTCGGCGAGCTCGATCGCCTGATGGCCCGCCGCGCGCGGATCGCCGAACTGAGAAATCACGCCGGCATGCGCGAATTGATCGGTCCACGTCGTCAGAATCTCCCGTTGCAGATACGACTGCGACGCGCCGGCGATGTCCCAGCACCAAAAAAGCGTCGCCAGCGCGCAAAGCGCGAGCGCCGTCAACTCGCTCGCGCGAAGGCGCGGCTCCGGTGCGCGGCCGCGCACCGCGATCGCTGCCGTGATCACGATCGCGGCCCAGACGGCGAACGCGGTGGCGGCGAGAATCTCGAGCGAGGCGACAAGCGCGTAAACCGCGATCGAGCTGACGAAGACGCCCAACACCCAAGCGGCCGGCGCCGGCATGTCGCCCGGCTTCGCGAAGCGCAGAACCAGAAAGCCCGCCTCGAGCACCACGTAGGCGATGGCCATCATCGCCAGAGCCGCCGAGAGAGGCGAGACCGTTCCGCCGGCCCAGAACAGCGCCGCGAGCGGCGGCGCGAGAACCAGCGTCGTGAGAATCGAGCGGCGAATACTTCTTATACTTGCCCAAAAAAGCCGCTATGTCGAACCCCTGTCGCGTCGTGCTGGTGACTCACTATTTCCCGGGCCACGGCGGCGGCGTGGAATCGGTCGCCTGGGAACTCGCTTCACGTCTCGCCGCGAGCGGCGCGGCAGAGATCACCTGGTTCTCGAGCGACACCGAGTCGCCGCCGCCTCTTCTGCCGGGCTTGTCCTGCGTGCCGGTAAAGTGCTGGAACGTAATGGAGCGCCGCTTCGGCTTTCCCTATCCGCTGTGGAGCCTGGCGGGGTTGCTGAAGCTCGTGCGCAGCGTGCGCGCATCCGACGCGATCCATCTGCACGACTACCTGTATCTGCCGAACCTTGTCGCCTGGATGGCGGCCCGGCTCTCGCACCGTCCAGTCATCGTGACGCAGCACATCGGCGCCATCCCCTACCGCAACCCGGCGCTGCGCTCGGCGCTCGCGTTGGCGAACCGGCTCCTCGGCCGGCTGGTACTCGGCGGGTCAACGCAGGTGGTCTTCATCAGCGAGACCGTGCGCCGATACTTCGGCAGCTTCGTTCGCTTCCGCAGCCCGCCTGCGCTCGTACCGAACGGCGTCGACACCGAGCGCTTCGTCCCTGCCGAGGGCGATCGAGGAAGCGAGCCGCTGCTGCTCTTCGTCGGCCGCTTCGTCGAGAAGAAAGGGCTGCACTTATTGCGACGGCTGGCGCAGCGCCTGCCGCAGGCGCGATGGATTTTCGCCGGCTGGGGCGCCATCGACCCCGCTGGCTGGAAGCTCGCCAACGTCGCCGTGCACGGCAAGCTCGAGCAGGAAGCCCTGGTGCCTCTCTACCAGGCGGCTGACCTTCTCGTCCTGCCGAGCGTGGGAGAGGGCTTTCCCCTCGTCATCCAGGAGGCGATGGCCTGCGGTACGCCGGCGCTGGTCGGCGACGAAACCGCCGCCGCATGCCCCGGCGCGGAAGCCCTGATCCTGCACGAGCCGGTGCAAGGCGACGATGAAGAGGATCGGTGGTCGGCGCGGTTGCAAGCGCTCCTTGCATCGCCCGAGGCGCTCTCGGAGCTCAGGCCGCGGGTCGCCGCGTTCGCGCGCGCGCATTGGTCGTGGACGCATTGCACGCAGTACTACGCGAGATTTTTCGCCGCATGCGCGCACTAGCCGCCGCGACCGTCGCGGCAGCAGCGCTCTCGATCATCTTCGTCCTCGACCTCACGAAGTACCCGGACCTGCCGGGCCGGCTCTTCATTTTTCGCTACCTGCTGCGCAGCCAGGACGTCGCCGGATCGATCCTCGTGATCGCCATTGCCGTCGGCGCGCTCCTGCCGCGCACGCGAAGCCGCGTGCTGGAGTTGATCGACGCCCTTTCGCGCCACGCCTGGCCGGTGGCGGGCGTGACGTTCGTCTTCTTGTGCGCGGCCACCTGGGCGGTCACGCGGCAGCACGCGCTCGCCGGAGACGAGCACCTCGCCCTCTTCCAGAGCCGAGTTTTCGCCGCTGGGCACCTAACCGGACACTACCCGCCCGAGCTGATCGCATGGCTCGTACCGCCCTGGTACGAGTCGCACTGGCTGGTCGCCTCCCAGGCGAGCGGCGCGGTGGCCTCGATCTACTGGCCGGGTTTCGCGCTGCTGCTCGCGCCGTTCAGCCTGCTCGGCATACCGTGGGCATGCAATCCGCTGCTCGCCTCGCTCTCGCTCGTGCTGATCGCGAAGCTCGCCGCCCGGCTGACGGCGAACGCCCAGGCTGGCGGGTGGGCGATGCTCTTCGCGCTCGGCTCGCCTGGCTTCACGGCAATGGCGCTGTCGTACTTCTCTATGACGGCGCATCTCTTGCTCAATCTCGCGTTCGCCTGGCTGGTGCTCGCCGGCGGCACGCGGCGCCTGATCGCTGCCGGCGTGGTCGGCTCTGTCGCCCTCGTGCAGAGCAACCCGGTGCCGCACATGCTGTTCGCGGCGCCTTGGATCGTGTGGATCGCACGGAGCGCCGGCGCGCGCCGCAACCTGCTGGCCCTCGCCGGCGGCTACGCGCCGCTGAGCCTCGGCCTCGGCCTCGGCTGGTGGCTGTTCCTGCGCGAGCTGCAGGGACCCCAGATGGTCTCTCCGTACCCGGAGGACACGAGCCTGCCTCACCGGCTCGCCAACCTCGCCTGGTACCTGCTGCTCGAGCTGCGCGCCTCGTTCTCGGTGAGCAGCGAAAACCTGGAGTTGCGCCTTTCGGAGCAGGTCCGGCTGTGGAGCTGGGCCGTGCCAGGCTTGCCGCTTGTGGCGGCCGCCGGATGGTGGCTCAACCGCCGCAGCCCCGGCCTCAATCTCTTCGCCGCCGCGCTCGCTACCACGCTCGCCGGCTATTGCCTGGTGAGCTATGCCCAGGGCTACGGCTGGGGCGCACGCTATGTGCACCCGGCGTGGAGCGCGCTGCCGATCCTCGCCTCGGCGGCAATGGTCTCCCTTCAGCCCGGCAGTGTGCGTCTAGGCAGCTACGTCGCCAGGATGACGCTGCTCAGCCTGGTGTTCGCGACGGCGTTGCGCTTCTTCCAGATCAGGCTCTTCATGGACGAAGTGCTCGCGCTCACGCCGCCGTTCGAGAGCGGGCGGCGCCAGATCGTGTTCATCGCCCCGAACGCCGAGTACTACACGCAGGATCTCGTGCAGAACGATCCCTTCCTGCGCGACCCGGTGATCTTCATGCTCTCGCGGGGGTTCAACTACGACTACGAGTCCGTGATCCAGCGCCGCTATCCCGGTGCGCGCCTGACCCACGCCGGCCCGACCGGCTACGTCTGGCGGCTCCCGGATGCGCCCGCGCGGTGAAGCGCCCACTTGTTGCCGAGAAAATTCACGGCAAACAAGAGCACGGTGAGGATCGGGCTCGCGAGCGGCACCGGGAGCCCGAGGAGATCGACCAGTACGAACATGCCGGCGAGCGAGAGCGGATAGTTCGCGCCAGCCACGAGCACGTAGCGCGCAAACGACGAGCCGCCGCGCCTCGCGCCGGGGAACGTCCAGCCGCTGTGCAGCCAGTAGCCGACGACCACGACGATGGCGAACGAGATTGTCATCGAGAGCACGTAGTGCAGCCCGATGAAATCCCCGCCGATCACGATGGCGTTGTGCAGGACTGCGCAGATCAGCCCGACGGTCAGGGCGCGCGCCGCAGTCATCGCTTCTCGAACAGCGTGACGTAGACGCAGGCATTGTTTGCCGTGACCTCTAGCGGGGTGACGCTGTCTTCGAGATAAGCGCGCAGGTTGTAGAACAGCGCGGCGAGCGAGGCCAGGGCGCCGCCAGCGATCGGTATCCGGCGGCAGGCAAATGCGAAACCGTAGGACCTGAGGATCGACGTCCACGCGAGGGGGCCTACTACCGCACGCATCGCGAGGAGGCCGAAGCCGTGCGCCTCGATCTCGCGGCGCAGCCCCTCCGCGGTCCATCTTCGGTAGTCGCCCGGGTGGGGATGGTAGAACCAGCTGCCGTGCGTGGAGAGCAGGAGCCGCCCTCGCCGCGCCAGCACCCGGTTCGCCTCGGCAAGATAGCGTCCGACGTCCCAGACGTGCTCCAGCACCTGGAAGGACGCGACCATGCCGAAGCTCGCGTCGGCCGCCTGGAGCGACCCGTCTTGCGCGATCGCCACCTCGTGGCGCGCGTCGATGTCCGCGCCGACGTAGCTCGCGCCGGCGTCCGCGAACCAGCTTTCGTAGGGCCGGGAACCGCAGCCGAAGTCGAGCACGCGCAGGCCGCGGAGGGCGAGGCCCGGGTGCGCGAGCATCGCCTGTATCGCTTCGTTCTGGCGACGCATGACGTGCCAGTCGAGCGACCAGATGGCAGGATTGGCCCTGCGGTTATGCGAGTGCATGGCGGCAGCGCTCGATCACATGCTCCTGATGGGCCTCGAGGCCGATCCAGAGCGGCAGACGCACCAGGCGATCGGAGATCGCATCCGTAACGCTCATCGAACCGCTTGCGCGGCCGAACTTGCGGCCGGCGGGCGAGCTGTGCAGCGGGACATAGTGGAACACGGCGTGCACGCCATCGCGGCGCAGGCGTTCGATGAAGCGCGGTCGCTCGGCGGCGTCGGCGAGCAGCAGGAAGTAGCAATGCGCGTTGGGCGTCGTCTCGGGCAGCACGACCGGCCGGCGCGCGCGGCCGGCGCGCTCGATCTCGGCGAAGCCGTCCTGGTAGCGCTGCCAGATCGCCTGGCGGCGCGCCTGGATGGCGTCTGCGGCTTCGAGCTGCGCCCAGAGGAAAGCCGCCAGGATGTCGCTCGGCAGGAACGACGAGCCGACGTCGACCCAGGTGTATTTGTCGATCTCGCCGCGGAAGAACTGGCTGCGGTTGGTGCCCTTCTCGCGGATGATCTCAGCGCGCGCCGCGAGTCTTGCGTCGTTGATCAGCAGTGCCCCGCCCTCGCCCGAGATGACGTTCTTGGTCTCATGGAAGCTGATCGCCGCCAGCTCGCCGAAGCTGCCGAGCGGCTTGCCGCGATACGCGGCGCCGAGCGCTTGCGCGGCATCCTCGATCAGGACCAGGCCGCGGCGCCGGGCAAGGTCGCCGATCGCGTCCATCGCGCACGCCACCCCCGCGTAATGCACCACCACGATCGCCTTGGTGCGAGGCGTGATCGCCGCCTCGATCAGGCGCTCATCGATGTTGAGCGTGTCTTCGCGGATATCGACGAACACCGGCACGCCGCCGCGCAGGACGAACGCATTGGCGGTCGAGACGAAGGTGAAGGACGGCATGATCACTTCGTCGCCCGGCTCGATGCCGGCCAGGATCGCCGCCATATCGAGCGCGCCGGTACACGAATGCGTGAGCAGCGCCTTGCCGCAGCCGGTCCTGCGCTCGAGCCAGGCATGGCAACGCCGGGTGAACGGCCCGTCGCCCGAGAGATGGTGGTTTTCGTGCGCCTGGCGGACGTAGTCGAGCTCGCGCCCGGTGAGGAAGGGCTTGTTGAACGGGATCCAGGTCAACGCGGCTCACCGTCGACGATCGATTGGTCGATGACGTAGAGCGGGCGGCCCTTGACCTGATCGAATACCTTGCCGATGTAGAGGCCGGCAACGCCCGTGCTCATGATGATGAAGCCGCCGATGATCAGGATCAGCACGGCGAGGCTCGTGAATCCCGGATAGACCGAGTACCTGAAGTACATGTAAACGTAGTACGCGGCGAGCGCGAAGCCGGCGCACGAGATCCAGAAGCCCAGATAGACGATCCAGCGTAGTAGCACCGTCGTCTGGAAGAAAAGGCCATTCAGCGCGTGGCGCACGAGATCGCGCAGGCTGTAGGCGCTCCTGCCGCTGTGACGTGACGCATGCTCGTATTCGATGGTCGCGGTGCGGAAGCCGAGCCAGTTGAGGATGAAGAGATAGTGCCGATCCTGGTCCCGGAAACGCAGCAGCGCATCCACCACCTTGCGCGAGATGATGCTGAAGCTGCCGAACTCGCCGTCGAGGCGCGCTCTCGCCAGGACCTTGAGCAAGCGGAAGTAGAGCCGCGCGGCGATCCGACGGAAGAGCGACTGCCGCTTGCCCTTGCGCCGGGCGAGCACCACGTCGTTACCGGCGGTGGCCGCGCGATAAAGCTCTCCGATCAGCTCCGGCGGATCCTGCAGGTCGCAATCCATCACGACCGCCCAGCGCCCGGTGCACTGCGCGAGGCCGGCCGTGATCGCCGCATGCTGGCCGAAATTGCGGCTCAGGCGAAATGCCTTCACTGCGCGGTCCTCGCGCGCCAGCTGCGCAACTACCTCCCATGAGCCTTCGCGGTCGCAATCGTCCACCAAGACGATCTCGTAGGACGAGGTGATCTTTCGCAGCGCCGCCGTCGTGCGCTCGTGCAGCGCCCGCAGGCAGTCGCGGCAACCATAGACCGGGACAACGACGCTCAGCTCGACCATCGCTAGCCTTGCCCGCTGCGGTAAAGGCGCTCTGGACCTGGCCGGTAGTATTCATCCAGGCTGGTCACTACGCGCGTGTAGTAGCCGAGGAGCTGCTGCGTGCGCGCCGGCAGGTCGAGGATCATCGAATCGCCAAGGGCGCGCACATAGTCGATCTGTTGCTTGATGTACGAACGCGTGAACTGGTGATTGATCGCCAATCGGGCCTTGCCCGAGTGGTTACGCCCGGCACAATGCCAGAGCGTTGAATCGAACACCAGCATGGCGCCGGCGCCGCACTCGACGCACTGCGCGGTTCTCAACTCCGCTTCACCTGGCCGCTCGCCGCGCTGGTGCGAGCCCGGCAAGACCCAGGTGGCGCCGTTCGCCGCAGTGAACTCGTCGATGGCGAAGAACGCGTTGATCGACATGAGATAGCCGTTCAGCACCCGCGGGAAATCCTGGTGGAACCGCTGCTGAAATATGTCGGCCGGCCCCGCGGGTTCGGGCGGCAGGATGAACCCGTTCTGCAAGTGCAGGATAGCGGTCGGCGACACATGCTCGTCGACGATGGCCAGCAATTCCGGCAGCTCGAGAAAACGGAGCAGCCGCGGCTCGAATTTCATCATCAGGCGCAGCACGCCACGTTCGCCGGCGCGCTCGAGGCGCGCGGCGCCGACCTCCGCGAGGATGCGCTCTTGCGCGCGATACATCGCGTCGCGCACTTCGCCCAGGCTCGAGGGGGCGAGGACACCGTCCACGATGCAGCAGCCCTGCGTGCGCACGGCCTCACAGCATTTCGCTAGCCAGTCACGCTGTGCCTTGCAATCGACGCGCGCCAGCATCTCAGTCCGCCTCCAGCACGGCGAGCCCGAAGCCGGTCTTGCCATAGCCGTTGCCGTTGTAGAGCAGGTAGCGGCGACCGTCATGGTCGAAGAGGTGCGGGTACTCGACCGATTCCGAATCCCAGCCGTTCGCCGACACGTCGATGCCGGCTCGTTGGTCCATTCGCGTCCAGCGCCGGCCGTCGCCGGATTCGGCGTAGCCGATGCGATAGCGCTCGCCGCGATACGCGTACCACATGCGGTAGCGATCGCCGTCCTTGAGGACGCAGGGCCGCGCCAGCGCGATCTCCCCGGCCTGCAAGCCCACTACGGCCGCGCCATCGCGCTGCCACGCCATGCCATCGGCCGACTCGGCGCGCTTGATGACGTGCGACATGTCTGCCTGCGACGCGCTCCAGGTAAGATTCGAGCCGTACCACATCGTCCAAGCGCCATTCTCCGCGATGACCGACGGATAGGAGAGCGAGTAAGGGTCGCGATCGTGGCGGTCGAGGATCGGTGCGCGCGAGTGCTTCTCGAACGGAGCGTCCGCTGCTGCGCTCACGGCGAGGCCTATGCTGTTGCGCCAAGGCACGGTGACGCCGAGGTTCCAGCCGACGTAATAGAGAAGCCGCACGCCGTCGGCGCGCTGGACGAGGCAGCCCATCGAAGCGCCGCTGTCATCGAAAGCGCCAGGCGAGCCCGGTGAGAGCACCGGCTCCTCGGCGATGCGCAGCACCTCCAGGGGCCGGCGCAGGTCGATCTCGACCCAAGCCACGCTCGAGCGATTGCGCTCGTCGCGCGAGCTGAAGTAGACGCGAAAGAGGTCGCCCCCGCGGTGCTCGGCCACCGGATTCGCGGCGTGGCTCCTCATCCAGGGGGCGTGGTCGTGGGGCTCGAAGATGCGGCCCAGCTTGCGCCATCGCATTGCGGCTAGAGGCGCCGCAGCCGGTGGCTCGGCACCTTGGAAAGCTCGGTGCCGGCGGCGGCAACCACGCCATCGTCGGGTACGTCCTGCAGCACGAGCGAGCCCGCGCCGATCACGGCGCGCGCCCCGATCTTCACGTGGTCGCGGATCGTGGCGTTAACGCCGATGAACGCATTGGCGCCGACCTGCACGCCGCCCGAGATCACCGCGTGCGAAGTGATGAAGCAGTTCTCGTCGATCCGGGCGTGATGGCCGATGTGGTTGCCGCTCCAGAGCGTGACGTTGGCGCCGATGCGCACGAAGGGTTGCAGCGTGTTGTCCTCGAGGATCAGGCAATTCTCGCCCGGCTCGAAACTCTCCCATACCGTCGCCTTGCTGCTCACATAGCTACGCAGCTTGTAGCCGAGCGCCTTGGCCGCCGCGCATTTCTCCGCGCGCACCGCGTTGAGCTTGGCGTAGCTCACGGCCACGAAAAGATCATGCGCGGCCGGCGGAAAAGCACGCGCCAGCTCTTCGAAGGCGACCACGGGCATGCCGCAGAAGCTCGGCTGCTTGAGGTAAGCACTATCCACGGTGAAAGCGGCCACCTGGGCCTTGGCGTCGCGCGTGAAGTAGAAGTGCGCGACCTCCGCAATATCGCCGGCGCCGAAAATGACGAGCGGCTTCATGCCGCGATGTCCTTTCGCACGAGTATCGTGAATTCGTACAAGCCGTAGTCGTGCAGCAGCGCGACGTTGCGCGAGTAGCTGCGCTTGCAGTGGTCGAAGAGCTCCGCCGGGTCGGCGTAGTAGAGGTGCTCCTTCATCCGGTCGGCGTCCGAGTACTTCGTCAGGCAGTTGAACGCGAAGCCGTCCTTGGATGCCTCGTTGAGATGGTCCAGCGTCCGCAGGATATGGGCGCGCCAATCGGCGGCGTGACTCGAGAGCTTTACGTTGAAGACGCCGCTCGCGACTCCGTAGTCGGCGCGGCGATCGGGGTGCTCCCCGACGAGGAAGCGGCAACCAGTCCGGCCCCGGTGCAGTTCTACCGCCTTGGCAATCATCGGCGCGGCGATATCGACGCCGAGGTAGTCGCAGTGACTGCGCCGCTCGCTCAGGTAATCGAACAGCGCGCCGTAGCCGCAGCCGATGTCGTTCAGGCTGAAATTTTCGCGCTCGCCACAGATGCGAAGGAGCTGGGTAAAGCGCAGCCGCTGCGAGTCGGCGCTGTTCCAGTCGACACCCTGGGCCGAGGCGCCGTGCTCGCGCAGACGCTCGCTGTAGTAGTGCGTGACGTCGGCGAGGTTCATGCGAAGCTCTTCATGTAGCGCGGCGCATCCGGGCCGGTGTTGAACAGGAGATCGAGCACGCTGACCCCGTGCTCGAATTTGCCGAAGCGCTGCGGATATTCGGGATAGCCGGCATAGTCGAAGAAGCTGAGCCGCAGCCCCGCGGCCTCGAATGGCGCAGCCTCGAGATAGTCGCGTGCTGTCGGCCCGGAAAGATATTCTGTGGCACCCGCCCGCTTGCACAAGTCCACCAGCCGCTCCGTTTTGCCCTCTTTGAGGGGCCTGTAGTCCATCGACCAGGAGATGCGCGTTGCGATGCCGAGGATGCCACAGATCGCCGAGATGAACGAATGATTCACCGCGCTGAGCGAGCTGTCGCGGCGCTGGTAGAGCGGCTCGAACACCGGCTGGTAGCGCTCGAAGTGCGGCGCCTTGGCGTAGTTGTGCACGAGGCTCGCCCAGTGCTGGGCGCCCCAGCCAGCCTCGCTCACTTGGGTATCGCAGATCTTCTGATGGTACTGGCCCTTCACCGCGACCGGGATCGTGAGCCACTCGAGCCCGCGCGGAGTCTTGATCATGTTGCGGTTGCGCCAGTCCCGCCGCGTGTACTGCACATCGTCGAACAGGATGAACTCGTCAACGGAGTTGATGAGATCGAAGTAGCCCTTCCACGGTATGTAATTCGACTGCACGACGGCGACCCTCTTCATCGGCACACCGCAGGCGCCGAGGGCGAGCCGAGGTCGATTTGCACGTCGGCGCGGTACCGATTGAAGCTCAACCGGTCGCCGGAAAGCTCGAGCCTCGCATCGAGGCCGTTGTAGTGTCGCGACCAGCCGGAGCCGAATGCCTCGGTGACCGCGGTCTGCCCGCGGAAGAGCCGCGGACACTCTCTTTCGACCCGGTCGAATATCGCTGAGGCCTTGCGCTCGCGGTCCAGGTCGGCCGGATCGCGCGGCGCCGGCAGAAGCGCGCAGCTCGCAAGCGAGAGCGGCTCGGCCGATTTCGGATTGCCGGCGAACCAGTTCGCCGCGCGCGATACCGCGTCGTCGTCATCGGGGCGCCAGGCAATCGCGAAGCAGTCCGCCGGATCGACGCGGTAGCCGAGGCGCCGCAGCCGCGAGTCGTAGATCTGCACCTGGAGCTCGCGGCCGAGCACCCGCACATGGCCGCGATGGCCCTCGAGCAGCTTCACGAGCTTCGGCGAATCGGCGGGAAGGCTGTGCTGCCCCCGAAAGTTCACGAGCGAGGACGCCGGGTGCAGGAAAGGCGCGATCACCGCCATGGGCAGGATCTCGACGGTGAGATACAGCGCGGGCTCGCGCAGCGCACGCTCGGGCACGGCGTAGGGAAACCAATGGCGCGACCAGGTTTCGGCGAGGAACCAGCGCGGCGGCGAAGCGACGAAGGTGATGCCGAGCTGAACCACGAGGAGCACGCCGAGCAGGACGCGCGCGGCCCGGGTCGGCAGCAAGCGCTCGACGATGCGCGCGAGGCAGAGGCCGGCGAGGAGCAGCACGACGAGGCCGTAGCGGGCGTTCGCCGAGGTCGCGAGCCACAAGGCAAGCGCCGCCGCAAAAAAGACGAGCACGCGCCAGTCATCGCGCTGCAATGCGCCGCGTCGTATCGCCAGCCATGCCGCGGCGATAAGCAAAGCGACGAAACGCAGGTCGGGGGCGAAGTTCTCCGAATAGACGCCAGCGTCGAGCGTCGCCATGCGAAAGGGAAATGCGAGCAGCGCAAGCGGGCCGCTCACGCCGAAGCGCTCGCCGACCAGGTTGACCGGAAGCGCGTCCGGCGAGCGGAACCAGGCGTTCATCAGCGGAAACACCGGATTGCCGAACTCGTGCTGCAGGGCGAGTAACCAGGGACCCGCGAGCAGCGCGATGGCCGCCAACCCGCCTGCGATGTACGCAAGGCCCGCGCGCCACGAGAGGGCGGCCGCGAGCGGCAGCGCCGCGAAGGCAAAGAACACGTTGGAATACTTGAGCGCCGCCGCGGCGCCGAAGAGCGCACCTGCAAGCATGATGTGCCGGTCGCCGAGCAATAGGAGCAAGCCGCCGAGCATGAGCGGCACGAGCAGGGGATCGAGGAAGCTCGCTCCTACCGTCATCCAAAAGACGCCGCTCGCCGCACCCAACGCCGCAGCGAGACTGGAGAACGCCATTCGATCGCGCGGCGGTAAATCGGCAAAGAGTCGATACGCGATGAGATACAGGAGCGCGATGCTCGAGCTGTGGGCGGCGGCGAGAACGATCGATACCAGGACGCTGTGCCAGCCGGCGGCGACCATGAAGTAGAACGGCAGGTAGCCGAAGGGATTGAGGTAGCTCTGCGCGCTCGCCGCGAAGAAATCCTGGCTCAGGCGACCGGCGACGAGCTCGAACGGAAGGTAGTAGTGGTAGTTGAGCTGGTCCCAATTGACGTCCTTGCCGGCGTGCAGCGTCCACACCGCGCAAATGACCGCCGGCAATCCGAAGACGAGCCATGACGACGCGCGCGACACGCGCCTTCCCTACCTGCTCTTGCGCGACTTGAGCTCTTTCACGCGCTCCCCGACCGCATTGGCCGCCGCCTCGTTCCCGCTCTTGCGGTAGTAACTCTGCAGTTCGTTGAATGCCGGATTGGCCGGCGAAGCCCAGGTGGCCACCGATGTCTCGAGGTCCCGGCCCGCGCCGGGGGCGTCACCAATATTCGAGCGCAGCACGCCGCGGATATAGAAAAAGCGCGACAGATCCTCCTTGGGTACGTCCGAGGGCATCGCCGCCCTCGCTTTGTCCAGGAAGCTCGCGACGACGCCGGACGCGTAGCCCTCCTCGTGCGCCATCAGGCCTTCCGCAATCCCGAGAGCGCCATAGAAGTCCTTGGCAAGCAGATCGAGATCGCGCTGCTTGGCTGCGTCGGGCGGGTGTCCGCGCTCGAGCGATCGTGCGGAAAGCATCGCGTAGTGACGGCGCAGCTGGCCCTGGATGTACGCCACCCAGGCGTTCACGTCGTGGGTCTCGAGCACCGATTCTTCGAAGAACTGCTGCGCTTCCTTGGGAATGTCGACCGTGACCCGTGCGGGATCTTTCGAGGACTTATCCACTTCCACGTAGAGCCAGTGATCGCGCTGCGCGTAGCCCGGCATGGTGTCCAGCGTGAAGACCACGGGTGCACTCTCACGGTCGATCATTTCACGCATGATTCGCTGCGCCGAAGCCTCATCCGTCTTCAGGGGTTGGAACAGGCGATTGCCGAGGATCAGCCCCTTCGGCTCATAGAGCGTGATATCCGGCCGCCAGCCTTCGATCATGTGGAAGTAGCCCATGGGAGCGAGGTCCGGGTCGCCCGAGACGATGACCACCGCATTCTTCGGCAGAAGCTGCAACACCGTCTGCGCATAACGCGCCCCCCAGGTTTCAGTGTCCCCCAAGTTGACCCGTGCGCCGACGGCGAAGACCAAGGCGAGGAGCGCTGCTCCTGCGATCGCCGCGTGCGCTGGCCGCCGAGCGTACCGTTCGGCGGCCCATGCAAATCCAACGCCCAACCAGAGCGCACAGACCGCGTATGCCGGCAGCGGATAGACGTGGAAGACATGCGCGCGAAACGAATCGTAGTCAAAGCCGAGGAGCAGCAGCAGGACTAT
>JAFARH010000264.1 GCA_019245555.1 Betaproteobacteria bacterium | reverse complement strand
CGCGAAGGGCGGCTGCTTCATCGCCGAAGCATGTCCCTTCGGATAAGTGGCGAGCGTCGAGCGGTGCACCGCCGCCCAGCGCGCGTTGTTCGCGATGATGAAGAGCACCGGGAGGTGCATCGCCTCGGAGACGTAGTGACCGGCGGTCGGGTTGCCGAACATGTACGCGCCGTCGCCGAGTGCGCAGATCACCGTCTTGTCCGGTGACGCGAGCTTCGCGCCGAGCGCAGCGCCAAGTCCCCACCCGAGACCACCGGCAGAGGCGTTGCCGAAGTAGCGGCCGGGCTCCTTGATCACCATCTCCTCGAGCACCGTCGGGTACTCGTTGACGAGGATCGTGCGATCGTCGAGCAGCTTGTTCACGCACGCGGAGAGCCACTTGCCGGTGATCATCTTCGGCATCGGCTCCATGCCGGCTCGTGCCTTGTTTCTTGTCTCGGCGGACAGAGCGGTGACTGCCTTGCGGCGCTCTTCGATCGCCTTGGTTGAAGGCGCCTGCTTCTGCGCGCTGCGCCACAGTGCCTCGAGGGTCGGCCCGAGCGCTCCGGTGAGCGCGATGTCGGTGCGGAAGCCGCGCAGCGGATAACGTGCGAAGAGGGGGTCGGGACCGATATGGATCACTTTCGCATCGGATCGCGGTGCGCCTTCCTTCGGGATCCACGGCACGTCGCAGTCGACGACCAGCACGACGTCCGCATCCTTGAGGAGCGCATGCGGATCCCAGCCGCAATGCATCGGATGCTCGGTCGAGAGCGCGAGATAGCGCGGCCGGTAGTGGATCACCGGCACGGCGAGCGCATGAGCAAGCCGCTCGATGGCGTACGAAGACTCGGCCGTGCGACCACCGTTCGCGGTGATGAGCAGCGGATGCTGCGCGTTGCCGAGGAGCTTCGCTGCCACTTCCAGCATCGCGGATTCCGCGGCGGGCGGTGTGGCCGCCACCATCGTCGGCGTTGTCGAGAAGTCTTTTGCGAACGGGGACGCTAGCACCTCCCGCGGCATGGTGACGTACACCGGCCCTTGCGGCTCGCTCTTTGCGATCGCGAGGCCTCGGTCGATCACCGTCTCGACCTGCTCGGCGTGGCGCAGCTCGTAGTCCCACTTCATGAACTCGCGCAGCATGCCTCCCTGGTCGAAGTGCTCCTGCGCCCAGTGGATGTAGTTATTGCGCGCTGCGGGCAACGTGCCCGATTCGGTGATCGGCGTGCGGCCCGCGGTGAAGAAGATCGGAATGTTCTGGCGCGACGCGTTGATGAGGCCGTTGATCGAATTCGCGGTGCCGACGCCGACGTGGACCATCATCGCTTGCGGCTTGCCGGTGATCATCGTGTAGCCGTGCGCCATCGCGACGCCCATGTTCTCGTGCGGCACGATCACGACCTGCGGCAGCTTCCAGTTGAGCTTCTGTCCCTTGGCGTACGCCTCGACGACCGGCGCGAAGTCCGTGCCGCCGTTTGCGAAGAGGTATTCGACGCCGCGTGACGCGAGCAGGCCGAGCCACGCATCGGCTGCGGTTTCCGGCTCGAAGGTGCCGACTCGTTGCGGCGCAGGAACAGACTGTTCCTTCGCTGCAGGAGCGAGCGCAGCGGGCTTCGGTTTCGGCGCTTCCTTCGCTACGGGAGCAGCGGGTTTCGGAGCGGCCGGTTGCGGTTCCTTGCCGATCGGCAGCGTCGGCTCTATCTGCTGATCCTTCGCCTCTTCTTTTCCCTTGGTGGCCGCCGGCTTCGGTGGTCTGAGCGGCATCGTCTTGTTGAAGTCCATGCGGGCGATGCTAGCCGGGGGCGCCGTCGGACTCTAGGCGAAAACTCGCAAGCGCCTGTTGGAGCAGCCACTTATCCAAAAGGAGGGGTTGTCAAGGGCAGTTTGACAGACTAGACTTGCGGCTATGAACTGCGCGGAACGCCTCGTCGAGATTTTTGGCAGCCAGGCGGACGTGGCCCGCGCCTTCCAGCTCGATCGCGCCGTGGTGCATAACTGGGTGAAAACCGGCTACGTGCCGGCGCGCTGGGCCGGAGAAGTCGAGCGCATCACGCAGGGCCGCATCAGCGCTCTCGACATCATCAACGAGGCAAGCGCCAAGAATCCGGTGCGCGTGAAGTCGCGCCCCGAGCATGTTCCCTTCGGTCTTTCAGAGAGTGATCCCATGAGCCAGTACGCTCCCGCAAAGCGCATCCAATCCTTCCATCCGCCGCAGAGGACGCTGATGGGTCCGGGGCCGACGGAGATTCATCCGCGCGTGCTCACGACCATGAGCCAGCCCGCCATCGGCTATCTCGACCCGATCTTCGTCGAGATGATGGAGGAGCTGAAATCGCTGCTGCGCTACGTCTACCAGACGAAGAACAACCTCACGTTCCCGCTTTCGGGCCCGGGCTCGGTCGGCATGGAGTACTGCTTCGTCAACATGGTCGCGCCGGGCGACAAGGTCGTCGTGTGCCAGAACGGCGTCTTCGGCGGGCGCATGCTCGAAAACGCGATCCGCTGCGGCGGCACGCCGATCGTCGTCGAGGACAAGTGGGGCGACCCGGTCGATCCGCAGAAAGTCGAAGACGCGCTGAAGAAGAACAAGGGCGTCTCGGTCGTCGCCTTCGTACACGGCGAGACTTCCACGGGTTGCCAGTCGGATGCGAAAACGCTGACGCAGATCGCGCACAAGTACGGCGCGATGGTGATCGTCGACGCCGTCACCACGCTCGGCGGCACGCCGGTGAAGGTCGACGAGTGGGACATCGACGCGATCTACTCGGCGAGCCAGAAGTGCCTTTCGTGCACCCCGGGCCTCTCGCCCGTGTCATTCAACGAGCGCGTCGTCGAGCACGTGAAGAAGCGGAAGGACAAGATCCACAGCTGGTTCATGGACATGAACCTGCTCTTCAACTACTGGAACGCGGGCCAGCGTACGTACCACCACACCGCGCCGACCAACTCGCTCTTCGCGCTGCGCGAGGCGCTCCTCCTCATCCGCGAGGAAGGCCTGGAGAACGCCTGGGCGCGCGCGATGCGCCACCACCTCGCGCTAAAGGCCGGCCTCAATGCAATCGGCATCAAGTTCCTGGTCGATGAGAAGTACCAGCTGCCGCAGATGAACGCGGTGCTCTGCCCGCAGGGCGTGAACGAAGCAGAAGTACGCAAGACGCTGCTCAACGAGTTCGGCATCGAGATCGGGGCCGGCCTCGGACCGCTCGCCGGCAAGGTCTGGCGCATCGGCCTCATGGGCTACAGCTGCCGTCCGGACAACGTGATGCTGTGTCTCTCGGCGCTCGGCTCCGTCCTCTCTGACATGGGCTTGCCGGTGCACGTCGGCGACGCCGAAGCGGCTGCGCATGGCGCATACGCGCAAATGCACGTGAAGGACGCGCAGCGTAAGAAGCGCGCCGCATAGACACACTCACGCACGCGCTATCAGGAGCACTGCTAGCGCGTGCTACGGCGGGCGCGAATCCGCCGCCGAATTCGACCATGCGGCGCATCGCGGCCGGCTTCTTCGCGTGCGCCTCGCCTGACCTCGACTTCGTCGCCGGCTTCGCCGGGCCAGTGTCGTATCTCCTCAATCACCGCGGCGTCACGCACTCGCTCATCCTGCTGCCCCTGTGGGCGCTCGGACTTTCGTGGCTGCTCGCAAAGATAGTCCGAGAGCCGGGCGGATGGCGCGCGCTCTACGGCATCACGGCGATGGCGATCGGACTGCACATCGCCGGCGACCTGATCACGAGCTACGGCACGATGATCCTCGCGCCGTTCTCCGACTGGCGTCCGGGCATTGGCACGACGTTCATCATCGATCTCTGGTTCAGCGGCATCATCGTCGTCGGGCTCATCGCTTCGGCCATTGCCTACCGGTCGCGATGGCCGGCGATCGCAGGTCTAGTGGTGCTGGTGGCATACGTCGGGTTCCAGTACACGCAGAAAGAGCGAGCGCTCGAGTTCGCGGCGAAGCACGCGCGGCCGGGAACGAAGATCGATGCGCAGGCGCGGCCGGTGTCGCCTTTCAACTGGACGGTCTTTGTGAGCGATGACGATGCGCACGAGTTTGCGCACATAAATCTCGTGCGCGCCGAGCCGCGGCGCTATGAGCCGGGTGACGGCTTCATCGCGCGTGTCGACTCACCGTATATGCCGCTCGACCAGGCGATCTGGGTGCGGCGCACGCGCTACGGCGAGGTGAATCCGGAGCGAGGCAAGGAGGCATGGAACGCGGACGGACTCGCCTTCTTCCGTTGGTTCGCGGTCGAGCCCGCGTTCGACGGCGAGTCGGACGGCGGGCGCTGCGCGTGGTTCGTCGACCTGCGCTTCGCTACGCCCGGGCGCGACGGGTTGCCTTTCCAGTTCGGCGCATGCCGTGACCGCCCTGGCGCCCCTTGGCGCGTGTACGAGCGCTCGACGCGCCGAGATATTTCCCGATAAAGCCGGACACCGCGTCGTACCAGGCGACGATGTTGCGCGGCTTGAGGATCCAGTGGTTCTCGTCGGGAAAAATGAGGAGCTCGCTCGGCACCTTGTGGTACTGCAACGCCTCGAAGAGGTTCAGTCCCTCGTTGATCGGGCATCGGTAGTCCTTCTCACCGTGGATCACGAGGCACGGTGTCTTCCACTTGCTCACGTGCCGCACCGGCGCATAGCGATCGAAGCGCTCGGGATCCTTGTACGGATTCTCGCCGCCCATCTCGAGGTACCACCATGCCGGGTGATCGGTCGTGCCCGTGAACTGCGCCATGGTGAACACGCTCGCGTGCGTGATCAGGCAGCGGAAGCGCGTGGTCTGCGTGCCGATCCAGTTCGTCATATAGCCGCCGAACGAGCCGCCCATCGCCATGGTGCGCTTCGCGTCGATGTCGGGCCGCTTGCAGAGCGCGTCGGCAACGGCCATCAGGTCCTTGTAGCACTGCGCGCCCCAGACGTTGCCCCAGATGCCCTGGATGAAGTCCTGGCCGAAGCCGGTCGAGCCGCGCGGATTCGGCAGCGCCACCGCGTAGCCCTGCGCGGCGAGCAGGAGCGGATTCCAGCGCCAGTGCCAGCCATCGAGGTTGGACGCCATCGGGCCGCCGTGGATCCAGAAGGCGAGCGGCAGCGTGCCCTTGGCGCCTTTAGGCTTGACGAGGCAAGTCTGGATTGGCTTGCCGTCGGTCGAGCGCACATTGAAGCTCGACATCTCTGCCCACTTGCTCGCTTCGACAAATCCGGAAAGCCTCGCGAGGGGCTTGGGCGCCGAGTTTTTCTCGGCCTTCATGACCCAGCACTCGGGTGCATCGGTGAGCGATGAACGGATCGCCGCGACACGGCCATCGGCCAGCACGACCGGATGCGAGTGCGAACCGCCGGCCTCGCGTGCGGAAATACGCTGGACGGCGCCCGAGCCAGCCGCGATAGCAAAGACGGGCGTGCACCCGCCATCGTCGGCGGTCGCGATGAGCCGTTTCCCGTCGGCCGTCCAGGCGGCAACGTGCGGCCAGCGTTCCCATCTTTCCGCGATGCGCCGCGCCTTGCCGCCAGTCGTATCGAAGATTGTGATGACAGGGGCAGGCGCGCGCTTGGCGCTGCGCTTCGCGCGTGTCGTCGCGATCGATTTGCCGTTCGGCGAGAACACCGGAGCGGAGTAGTCGACACAATCGGACTTGCCGAGTACGCGCTGCTTGCGCGTCGTGAGATCGAACACGACGACGGTGGAATCGAGCTCGCGGTCGCTCGCCAGGGTCTGCATCGTTACGGCTGCATGGCGGCCGTCCTCGGAAACGTCGAGCGCAGGCTCGATCGCGAATTCCGCTTTGGCGCTCGGAGTTAAGTCGACGCGGTTTTTGCCGGAGGCGTCGCAGATGATGAGGTGCGTGTTTGCGAGGTCGGGGTTCTGGTGCAGCCAGTGGTCCCAGTGCCGCACCGGCTGCACCTTGTAGTGCCGTGCGCTGGGGCCGTGCTTGCCGCGCTTCGTGGCGGTCTCGCGCTGCTTGTCGTGCTCGACGCCGGGAATAACCGCCGCGTAGTAGCAGAGGCGATCGGCGCGCTTGGCAAAGCGGAAGGACTCGACGCCGAGCGGTTCGTCGGTGAGCTGGCGTGGCTCGCCGCCGTCGGCCGGCAGGAGCCAGATCTGCATGCGCCTTTCGGCTTCCTCGTCGGGCTTTACCTCGTTCGGCTGGCGGTTGGATAGGAAGCCGAGCCCGCCATCATGACGAAACTGCGGGGCGCTATCCTTCGACTCGCCGCGCGTGAGCTGCACCGCGGGTGCGCCGTTGGTCGGCACCCTCCAGAGATCGCTCACATACTTCGCGCCATCACGGTCGAGGCGCTGCACCGAGACGGCGAGCCATTTGCCGTCGGGCGACGCCGCTATCTCGGAGACGCGCTTGAGCGCGATGTGCTGCTGCACCGTGTAAGCCATCGTTCTTCTTCCTTCTTAGAGGCCGAGGCGCTTCCAGATTTCGGCCGAGAGAGTCGCCTGGTTGAGAGTATAGAAGTGCAGGCCGGGCGCACCGCCTTCGAGCAGGCGCTTGCAGAGGTCGGTCACCACGTCGAGGCCGAAGGCGCGGATCGAGGTCGTATCGTCGTGGTAGCCCTCGAGCTTGATGCGCATCCAGCGCGGAATCTCCGCGCCGCACGCCTCGGAGAAGCGCGCGAGCTGCGAGAAGTTGCCGATCGGCATGATGCCGGGAACGATCGGCACCTGGATGCCGGCCTTGCGCGCTTCGTCGACGAAGCGGAAGTAGGCATCGACGTTGTAGAAGTACTGCGTGATGGCCGCGTTCGCTCCCGCCTCGACCTTGCGCTTGAAGGCGACGAGCTCGTCCTTCGCCCAGCGCGTCTGCGGGTGGTACTCCGGGTAGCAGGCCACCTCGATGTGGAACCAGTCGCCGGTGCGGCTACGAATGAACGAAACAAGCTCGTTCGCGTATCTGAATTCGCCCGACGCTCCAAGGCCCGATGGCAGGTCGCCGCGCAGTGCGACGATGTGGCGGATGCCGTTGCTCTTGTAGCGCTCAAGCTGCGTGGCGACGTCGTCGCGCGTCGAAGCAACGCACGAGATGTGCGGCGCTGCCTCATGACCGGCGGCACGGATGTCGAGCACGGTCTCCAGCGTGCCCTCACGCGTCGAGCCGCCCGCGCCATAGGTGCACGAGAAGAAGCGCGGCTTGAGCTTGGCGAGCGTCTGCCACGTCGTACGGAGCTTTTCCTTCCCCTCCGCGGTCCTCGGCGGGAAGAACTCGAAGCTGAAGGCCCTAGCGTCCATTGAGGTAAGGCTTGAGCGCTGCGTAGATCGTGCGATTCACCGGGGCCTCGAGACCGACTTCCGCGCTCATGCGCACCACGCCGCCGCAGAGCCAGGGCGCCTCGAGGGGCTTGCCAGCCTCGAGGTCATTC
>JAFARH010000410.1 GCA_019245555.1 Betaproteobacteria bacterium | reverse complement strand
ACCGATCCGGCGAAGACGCGCGACCTGCTCGCCAAGCTGAATTCCTAAGGAGAATCCGATGCGGCTCATCCTGCTCGCGTGTGCATTCGCCATCCAGGCGCACGCACAGAACTATCCAACGCGGCCGGTAAGGCTCGTCGTGCCATTCCCGGCCGGCAGCGCGACCGACCAGGTGGCGCGCGTCGTCGGTGCCGAGCTGCAACAGGCGCTCGGGCAGCCGTTCGTCGTCGAGAACAAGGCCGGCGCACAGGGTGCGATCGCCGCGACCGAGGTCGCGAAGGCGACGCCGGACGGCTACACGCTGATGCTCACGACGAACACGCCGCAGGCAGCGAACGTCTCGCTTTTCAAAAAGTTGAGCTACGACCCAGTCAAGGATTTCACGCCGATTACGCGCTATGGGACAACGAGCTTCATGTTGATGGTGCGACCCGACTTCCCGGCGAAAGACCTGAAGGAATTCATCGCCCACGCACGTTCGCAGCCCGGCAAGCTCTCCGGTGGCTACGGCTCGGCGGGATCGCAGGTGTCGCTCGCGATGCTGAAGCAGCTTGGGAAGCTCGACATCGTCGAAGTGCCGTACAAGGGCATTCCGCAGACGATCACCGACACGATGGGCGGCTCTCTGCAGCTCACCTTCGTCGACATGGCGAATGCGCAGGCGCAGGTGAAGGGCGGCAAGCTGCGCGGTCTTGGCGTGACCAACGGCAAGCGCAGTCCGCTCGCGCCCGACATGCCGGCGATCGCCGAGGAGCTCAAGGGGTACGAAGTGATCGCCTGGTTCGCGCTGGTGGCGCCGGCGAAGCTGCCGGAAGCGATCGTGCAGCGCCTCAACGATACGAACATGAAGGCGATGGCGAAGCCCGACGTGAAGGAGAAGTTCGCACTGGTCGGCACCGACGTCGCCCCGATGGGCCCGGCGGAATTCGGCAAATTCATCCAGTCGGAAGTCGCGCACTGGGCGAAGCTCGTGAAGCTCGCGGGAATCGAGCCCGAGTAGTGGCAGGTCCGCTCACCGGCGTCCGCGTCCTCGACCTCACCACGGTCGTGATGGGGCCCTATGGGACGCAGATCCTCGCCGACTTCGGCGCCGACGTAATCAAGGTCGAGCCGCCGGGCGGAGACGTGATGCGCTTCGCCTGGCCGTTCCGGAATCCCGGCATGGGGCACATCTTCCTCAACGCCAACCGCAACAAGCGCTCGATTGTCCTCGACCTCAAGCAGCAGCCGGCGCGCGAGGCGTGCCTTGCGCTCGCCAAGAAGGCGGACGTGCTGGTCTACAACATCCGGCCGCAAGCCATGGGTCGGTTGAAGCTCGGCTATGAAGATGTGAGAGCGGTGAACCCTCGCATCATCTATGTCGGCTGCTTCGGATACAGCCAGCGCGGACCCTACGCGGCAAAGGCCGCCTACGACGATCTCATCCAGGGCGCTGCCGGCATCCCCGCGCTCCTCAAGGTCCAGGGCGCGGAGACGCCGCGCTATGCGCCGATCATCGTCGCCGACCGCTCTGTAGGCCAGCAAGTCGCTAGCGCTGTAAGCGCGGCCCTTTATTTTCGCGAGAAGACCGGCAAGGGTCAGCGCGTCGACGTGCCGATGTTCGAGCACCTGCTGCAGATAGTGCTCGGCGAGCACCTCGGCGGCTACACCTTCGATCCGCAGCAGGGCGAGCCGGGCTATGCACGCATGCTTGCGCCGGATCGGCGGCCGTACCAGACCAAGGACGGCTACGTCTGCGCGCTCATCTACAACGACAAGCAATGGGCGGCGTATTTCAAGGTGATCGGCCGCCCGGAACTGGCGAACGACGCGAAGTTCGCGACCCAGGAGGTGCGCAGCAAGAACTACGACGCGGCGTACGCCTTCGTCGCCGAGGAGATGAAGAAGCGAACCACGAACGAGTGGCTCGAGGCGCTCGAAGGGGCAGACATTCCTGTGCAGCGTATGAACAGCCTCGCCGACATCCTGGCCGATCCGCACCTTGCGGCGACCGGCTTCTTCCGCACCGTCGAGCATCCGAGCGAAGGCAAGATCCGCTCGATGGCGGTGCCCTCGGAGTGGTCGGAATCGCCGCCCGAGTACCGCCGCCACGCGCCGCGCCTCGGCCAGCACACGCGCGAAGTCCTCGCTGAAGCCGGCTACACGCAGGACAAGATCGAGCGACTGATCTCGAGCGGAGCGGCCGGCGTTCCTACGAGCGGCGACGTTTCCTAGCTATAATTTCTACCGCGCCGATTTGAGTCAGCTTGCGGGCGCCTAACAAATACCGCTAAAGAGACGATGAACGCTCCCTCGGTTACAACTCGCGATCCCCGTTCCGTTGGCGCCGCCAAGGCGCAAAACGCGCATTTCGACGCGCCGCTCAAGCTGAAAGGCGGTGCAACGCTGCCGTCGTACGACATCGCCTATGAGACATACGGCCAGCTCAACGCAGCGAAGTCCAATGCAGTGCTGGTTTGCCATGCGCTGAACGCGTCGCACCACGTCGCCGGCTACTACGCCGACGATCCGCAGAACATCGGGTGGTGGGACAACCTCGTCGGCCCAGGCAAAGCGCTCGACACCAACCGCTTCTTCGTCATCGGCACGAACTACATCGGCAGCTGCTTCGGCTCGACCGGCCCCGCGTCGATCAACCCGGCGACCGGCAAGCCGTGGGGCGCCGATTTCCCGGTGGTGACGGTCGAAGACTGGGTAGAAGCGCAACGCAGGCTGGCGGACAAGCTGGGCATCGAGCGCTTCGCCGGGGTGATCGGCGGCTCGCTCGGCGCGATGCAGGCGCTGCAATGGTCGCTCTCCTATCCCGACCGCATCCGCCACTCGATCGTCATCGCCGCGGCGCCGAAGCTCACGCCGCAGAACATCGCCTTCAACGAAGTGGCGCGTCAGGCGATCATGACGGATCCGGATTTCCACGGCGGGCACTACTACGAGAAGGGCGTAGTGCCGACGCGAGGCTTGCGCATCGCGCGCATGATCGGCCACATCACCTACATCTCCGGCGAGGCGATGGCCGAAAAGTTCGGCCGCGCGCTGCGCCGCGGCCAGCCCGGCTTCGACTTCGACGTCGACTTCGAGGTCGAGTCCTACCTGCGCTACCAGGGCGACAAGTTCTCGAGCTACTTCGACGCTAACACGTATCTGCGCATCACCAAGGCGCTCGACTACTTCGACCCGGCAGCCGACTTCGGTGGCAACCTGTCGGCGGCGCTCGCCAGAGCGAAGGCCGCGTTTTTGGTCGTGTCGTTCAAGTCCGATTGGCGCTTCACGCCTGCCCGCTCGCGCGAGATGGTGCGCGCGCTCCTCGATAACCAGCGCATCGTGTCCTACCTGGAAATAGATGCGCCCGGCGGGCATGACGCGTTCCTCCTCGAAGATCCGCGCTACCACAAAGCGCTTGCCGCCTATTTCGGGAACATCGAACTGTGAGGGCCGAC
>JAFARH010000370.1 GCA_019245555.1 Betaproteobacteria bacterium | reverse complement strand
ACTGCTCCATGGCCTGGAACCAGTCGGCGTCGCCGAATTTTGGCTTCGGCGGCAGGCCGACATACGGCGTCGGATCGCTGAAAGGAATTTCGCTCATGCTGACTCCATTTCTATGGGTCCGATTCTATGAGCCCAGCGCTCTGGGTAACCACATCGAGAGAGCGGGAAAAATGGCGAGCAGCGACAGCAGGACGAGATCGGCGAAGATGAACGGCGTGACGCCGCGGTAGATAGTGCGGATCGGTATATCGCGCGCGAGACCGTGCAGCAGGAAGACGATGACGCCGATCGGCGGGATGATCATGCCGAGCTCGATCACTACGACGTTGATCACACCCCACCAGACCGGGTCATAGCCGAGCTTCACGATCACCGGCAGGACGAAGGGCAGCGTGATCAGCATCGCGGAAATCTCGTCGAATACCGCGCCCAGGATCAGGTAGCCGATGAGGAGCAGGAAGACAATCGCAAGCGGCGGCAGCGGCAGGCCTTCGATCGCGCCTACAAGGGCTTCGGGGATACGCGCGAGCGTAATGAAGTAACCGAACACAAACGCGCCCATCAGGATCACGTAGAGCATCGCCGTTGCGCTCGCCGACTCTCGCAGACCGAGCACTAGGTTGGACCATGTAAGCCGGCCTCGAACAAGGGCGAAGAGGAACGACAGGACGGCCGCTACCGACGCGGCTTCGTTGACGGTAAAGATGCCGCTGTACAAGCCGCCGAAGACCCCGGCGATCAAAATCAACACGGGTGCCGCTTTCACCAGCGCCCTCTTCTTTTCCTCCCAGCTCGCTTTCTCGAGCACCGGCGCAACCTCCGGGCGGAAACGGACGATCAGTGTGATCGCCACCAAGTTGAGCGCAATCGCGAGCAATGCGGGCACGACCGCCGCAAGGAAGAGGTCGAAGATGAAGGTCTTGCCAACGATGCAGTAGAGGATCATGACGATCGACGGCGGGATCAGCGACTTGAGCGTGCCGCCCGCGGCAATGACACCGGTGGAAAACGCCGGCGCATAGCCACGGCGCCGCATCTCCGGAAGCGCGACCCGCCCAAACGTCGCAGCGGTCGCCGTCGACGACCCGCAGACCACGCCGAATCCCGCGCAGCCGCCGATCGTCGCGTAGGCGAGCCCGCCGCGACGGTGGCCGAAAAGCGCCGCCACTGCGTTGTAGATATCGGCGGAAAAACCCGCGATGGTGGCGAAGGTCCCCATCAGCAGGAAAAGCGGCACCGTGGCGAGGTCGACGTTGGACAGCACGCCCGCCGGCTCATTGGCGAGGAGCGTCAGCGCCGGCGCCCAGCTCGACTGCAGCGCGACGCCGACCACGCCGACGATCATCATGGAAAAGCCGATCGGCACCTGCAGCAGGATCAACGCGAAGACGGCGCCAAGGCCAAGCGCCCCGAGGAGGAGAGGGCTCATCGCTTGAACATGTTCGCCCAGTCGCGCGCGGCGACGACGAGCTGCACGACGACGGCGAACCACAAGATGACATCCACGCCGTACCAGAACGGCGCTACCGGTATTTGCAGCACGAAGGTCGTCTCACGCGCGTGCCCGAGCTTCGCGGCGTAGATCCAGATCTGCCAGGCGACTGCCGCGAGGATCGCGGCGACGGCGAGCGCGGCGAGCGCATCGAGCACCCGACCGAGGAGCGGATGCACCGAAGCGCCGAGTCGAATGGCGATGTTGCCGCGCTCGGACAGCACCACCGGCAGGCAGCTCGCGATCGCGACGGCGATCGCGAGACCGCCCAGGTCGCGCACGCCTTCGATGGGCCGATTAAGCAGCCACCGCAGCAGGCCGTCGGCGAGAGTCATGGCCGCGAGCCCCATCAGCGCAATGAGGCCGACGACCGAGAGCGCCCGGGTCGCCGCGACCGTCAAGCGCTCCAGGGTGGGGAGCATCTACTTCTTGCCGCGCTCCTTGTCGAGCTCGGCCTGCAGTGCCTTGTACAGCTCGGCGTGACGCGGGCTCTTCGCCGTCCACGCCTTGATCACCGGCTCGAACGCGACCTGCGCCGCTTTCTGGTCGGCCGCATCCGGGAACACGACCTTGCGCTTCGGGTCGCTTTGCAGCCGCTTCACGAGCGAGGCGTCGTACTCGAGCATGGAGTCGATGTAGAGCTTGTTGATGTAGTCCATGTCGTACTTGCGAATGGCGTCCTGCCCCGCTTTCGGCAGGCCTTCGAACACCTTGCGGTTCATCACGATGGCGAGCGGCACGATGCCCAGGCGCACGAAGTAGTGATGGCTCGTGACGCGGTCGAGGCCGAAGTCATAGAGCACCGCCGGTTGCGAAGTGGAGGCATCGATGGTGCGGCGGCTGAGCGCCTCGGGGACTTCCGTCGGCGGCATGCCGACGGTGACGGCGCCGAGCGCCTTGAGCGACTCGATCTGGATCACGCCCGAGCCGCGTACGCGCTTGCCCTTGAGGTCGGCGATCGAATTGATCGGGAAGTTGGAGTGCAGGCTGAACGGCGGCGTCGACCACATCGCGATCGGGTAGTAATCGCCGTAGTCCTTGAGCGTCCCGTCCTGGACGAGCCGGGTGTAGACGCGCGTGCCTTCGGCGAGGTCCTGGAACATGCCGGGCAGCTCGAGCACCTCCGAATCCGGGAAGCGGCCGGGCGTGAACGGCGGCACGATGAAGCCGATATCCGTGACGCCGTCGATCACCATCTGCGCCTGCTGCTGCGGGGCGCGGCCGAGCGCGCCGTTCGGATAGAGCTCGATCTCGATCGCGCCGCCCGCGGCCTTGTTCACGGCGGCGACCCACGGCTTCTTCACCGTGTTGTAGAGACGCTCGGTGTCCGGCGAGAACGTCGCCATCTTCAGCTTCACCGGCTGGGCGATGGTCGCGGACGAGAACGCCACGAGCGCTGCGATCAGGATCTTCTGCATTGAGCTCCTCCCTATTTCGTTTCGTGCTGCATGGCCCATTCCGCGATGTCGCGGCGGCGGGCGAACCAGACGCCCTTGTGCTTCTTCGCATACTGCAGCATCTGGCGCGCCACCGGGATCAGCGTCGGACGCGCGCCCATGTGCGCGTGGAGCGTGAGCTCGCACCACTTCGGATACCCGGCCTCGCCTTCTGCGTAGAGCTGATCGAAGGTGGCCTTCCAGTTCTGCCACATGAAGTCCGGCGGCGTGCGCGTGGTTGCCCACATCCACAGATCGTTGTGCGGCAGATTAACGCGCGGCAGGATCACCATCGGACCGTGCTTGGTCTCTTTCAGGAACGGGATGTCGTCGCTCATGTCATCCCCGCTCCACAGGTAGCCTTCCTGCTTCAGGAAGTCGAGCGTGTTGGCCGACATGGCGCTGCCCTGGCTAACCCAGCCGATCGGCCGCGTCCCGGCCGCCTCGGTGAGGACGCGCGTCACTTTGCGCATGTCCTCTAGCTCGCCTTGAGGATCGTCGTCCTTCACCGTCACATCCTGCGCCCAGGCGTGGGCGACGATCTCAACGCCGTAATCAGCAAGCGCGCGCACGATCTTCGGATGGCGCTCGCCGGTAAGGCCGTTGGTCGAGCAGCTGCCCTTGATCTTCAGCTCGTCCATCAAGTCCATCAGCCGCCACACGCCTGACTTGAATCCGTATTCGGCGTAGGTGAGCGAAAAGTGGTCGACCTTGTTCGATGTCTTCTCGAGCGTGAGCTGGCTCGCGCGATAGAACGACTCGAGCGCCATGTTCAAGCTGACGCAGATCTTGGCGCCGCCGGGCCAGGACCACTTGCGCGGATAGTGCAGCTTTCTCTTCTTCGCTTTAGAGGGCATCGGAGAACGCCTCCAGCACCTGGCGGAATGCGGCCGGCTCCTCGCGGAAAGGCAGCGCTCCCGCGCGGTTGATGACGTGGAACTGTGTCACGCGCTGCTTTTGGGCGAGCCCGCGGAAGAGCCACAGCCCATGGTCGAATGTGGAAAGCGGGTCGTGACTCCCCCAGATCACCTGGCACGGCACCTTGATGCCTTCGCTTCGGCACACTTCATAGAAGCGCGACTTCGCCTTCATCAGGCTCGGCACGAACTCTTCCGCATGAGAGACGGCGCGCTGCTTTGCGGCTGCGGCCACGCACGCATCGAGCAGCGCATCGTCGATATGGTGGTGCGAGTACGAGACGCGCTCGAGCGCCCAGCGCTGCGACTCGCGGCTGTAAAGCGGCTTCGGCGGATGCGCAAAGGTCACGTCGGGCACGCCGTCGCCGGTCGGCGCTGCCGCGACGCTCGCGACTGCCGTGACCCCCGACACGAGCTGCGGCGCATCGATCGCTACATTGAAGGCGAGCATTCCGCCGAGGTCATGGCCGACGAGATGGCACTTGCCCTTGCCCTCGATCGCCTTGCGGACGCTCTCGGTCATCGCGTCGACCGTCTGGCCCGCCACCGTTATGGCGATGGAATCGGCCGGCAGCTTGCCCCAGATGTGCGGCCCGCTCGCGTAGGGCGTCACACCAGGCACGCCGCCGTGGACGAAGACCTTCATGCGAGCGACTCGACCCAACGGCGCATCA
>JAFARH010000177.1 GCA_019245555.1 Betaproteobacteria bacterium | reverse complement strand
CGGTTGTCTTGCGCGGTGATCGCGGCAGCACCTGCCTCCACCACGGCTGGCGCCGGCGGCACCAGCGGATTCGACGTCATGAATACCGTCGGCTGCGCGTTCTTCGGGAAAGCGTGATCGCGCTTCGCCACGCCGCGCGTGCCCTGGAAATAGACCGCCTGGTCCTCGAAGGACTGGCGCGCAACGATACCCTCGACGAAGCCACGCCACTGCTCGCGCGTATAGGGGTTGCGAATGCCGACTGCCGCGAGGCTGCGCTCGAGACGCGCCAGGTGCTCGTCCAGGCGGAACGCCACCTTGGAATAGACCGGCACGACTTCATAGACGCCGTCGCCGAAGATGAACCCTCGGTCGAGCACGGGAATCTTGGCATCTTCGAGCGGCAGGTACTCGCCGTTCAGGAAAACCATGGCTACTTGATCCACAGTCTCAGTGTATCCCAGGCCCGGCCGAGGAGACCCGCTGGGCCAATCGGCTCGAGCGCGACGAGCGAATGCTCGGTGAGCGGTTTGCCGTCCAGGACGACACGCAGCGTCGCCACGCTGTCGCCCTTGGCGATCGGCGCGATGATGGGTTGCTGCGACACGACATCGGCCTTGAGCTTGCTGGCTTCGCCTTTCGGCACGGTGACATAAAGGTCTCTCAGCGCGCCCGCCTTCACTATGCTCTGCGAGCCTTTCCATACCTCGAGCGTGCGTACCACCTCGCCGCTACCAAAAAGCTTCACGTCATCGAAATGCTGATAGCCGAAATTGAGAAGCTTGAGCGATTCCTGCGTACGGGCCGTCTCGGACGTCGAACCGAGCAGCACTGAGAGCATGCGACGCGGACCGCGCTTGGAGGAAGCGATGAGGCAGTAACCGGCAGCTTCGGTCTGGCCGGTTTTCACGCCATCGACTGTCGGATCCAGCCACAACAACCGGTTGCGATTAGGCTGGCTGATGTTGTTGTACCGGAATTCCTTGATCGCGTAGTAGCGCAGGTATTCGTCGGGAAATTCGCGAATCAGCGCCGTCGCGAGCGTATAGAGATCACGTGCCGTACTGTAGTGTTGGGCCTCGGGCAGGCCGGTCGGGTTCATGAAATGCGTGCCCGCCATGCCGAGGCGCGCCGCCTCGCGATTCATCAGCTGCACGAATGCATCCTCGGAGCCTGAGACCGCTTCCGCGAGGGCGATGCAGGCGTCGTTGCCCGATTGCACTTCCATGCCCTTGATCAGCTGGTCGACCGTGACTGGCTTTTTCGGATCGAGGAACATTCGCGAGCCAGCCGCGCGCCACGCTCGCGCTGACACCGGCACCTGCTGCTCGAGCGTCAATTTCCGGTCGCGCATCGCATTGAAGACGAGATACGCCGTCATCAGTTTCGTCAGCGATGCGGGTTCGATGCGTTCGTCCGCCTTTTCCGCGAGGAGCACTTGCCCGCTCGTGACATCGCCGAGAATCCACGCCTTGCCCATGACGCGCGGCGCCGGCGGTGTTGCAGCGTGCACTGCCACACAAAGGAACACCACAAGGAAACCCTCAAGGCGGACCATCAGCGAACGATCGCTTCGATCTGAACTTCGCCACTACCGGCGCCGATAAAGCCGAGACGGTAAGCTGCTGCGTATGAAAGATCGATGATCCGGCCCGAGTGAAACGGGCCGCGATCGTTGATACGCACGATCACTTCCTTGCCGGTCTTCACCGACTTGACGCGCGCATAGCTCGGGATGGGTAGCGTGGGATGCGCGGCGGTCATCGCATACATGTCATACGTCTCGCCGCTGGACGTCTTCTGTCCGTGAAAACGCTTGCCATACCAGCTCGCGACGCCGCTCTGGTGAAAGGGCTGTACCTTGGTAAGAGGGACATATTTCTTGCCGAACACGACATAAGGACGGTTAGCCGCGTTGTTGAGCGGCTCCGACTTGGGCTTGGCATCGGGAACGCGATCGAGATTGCTGGGCGGACTGCGCTCGGGCCCATCGTCCTTGTAGTAGCCGCCCTTCTTGGTCGAGCTGCACGCAGCAAGCAGCGCAAACAAAATAAGAGTGGCGAGCCGCCTCACCCTTCATGCACCACGTTGCCGGCGACGATCGTCGTGCGCACGCGGCCGGCAAGCTCGTAGCCGAGGAACGGTGTGTTCTTTCCCTGGCTTTTCAGCGTCTCGGCCGAGATACGCACGCTTGCTGCCGGGTCGAAGAGCACGACATCGCCCGGCGCGCCGACAGCGAGCTTGCCGGAACCAACGCCCAGGACCCGCGCGGCGTCGGAAGTGATCTTGGCGAGCGACTTGGCGAGCGGGAGCCTCCGCGCCTCGCCCCACTTGAGTGTGAGCGGCAGCAGGAGCTCGAGGCCCGTGGCGCCGGGCTCGGCTTCCGCGAATGGCACGTGCTTGCCGTCGTCGTCGACTGGCGTGTGGTCCGAGCACACGCAGTCGATCGCACCATCCTGCAGGCCGGCGGCGAGCGCGTCGCGATCGCGCTGGCTGCGTAGCGGCGGCTCGAGGCGGCAGTTCGAATCGAAGTAGCCGAGATCGTTGTCGCAGAGATGCAAATGATGGATGCCGACGTCGCAGGTTACCGGCAGGCCTTCGCGCTTCGCCGCGCGCATTAGCTCTACGGCACCCGCAGTGGAGAGGCGGCAGATGTGCACGCGCGCGCGGGTCGCGCGTACCAGTTCGAGCAATGTACTCAGCGCGATTGTTTCCGCAAAGGACGGGATGCCCGGAAGACCGAGTCGAGTGGCAATTTCACCGTCGTGCGCTACGCCGCCTTTTGCAAGCCAGGTGTCTTCGGCGCGGAGCCACACCGGGAAGCCGAAGGTCGCCGCATATTGGAGCGCGCGCCACAGCACCTGGGTGTCGGCGAGCGTTGCATTGGCCTGCGAGAACGCGACGCAGCCGGTCTCGGCGAGCTGCGCCATCTCAGTGAGCCGCGTGCCTTCGAGCTTCACGGTGAGAGCGCCAACCGGATAGACCCGCGCATGCTCGAGTGCTTTAGCGCGCCGACGCAGCATGTCCACGAGACCCGGCTCATCGAGCGGCGGATCCGTGTCCGGCGGGCACGCCAGGCTAGTCACGCCCCCGGCGATCGCAGCCTGCATCTCGGAGGCAAGCGTCGCCTTGTATTCCAGGCCAGGCTCGCGAAGTCGCGCTGCGATATCGATGAATCCTGGCGCAGCGACCAGGCCTTTCGCGTCGATCGTGCGATCCGCCTTGCTGAATTCCTGACTGATCTTGCCGTCGGCTATGTAGAGATCGCCTTTGCCGTCTCGACCGCTGGCGGGATCCACGATGCGCGCGTTCTTTATATGGAGACGCATTAGTTCCCCGCCACGATACTCATCACGGCCATCCGGACTGCGATGCCGAAAGTCACTTGGGGGAGGATCACCGAATGCGGACCGTCGGCGACCGACGAGTCGATCTCAACGCCGCGGTTCATCGGACCGGGATGCATGACGATCGCGTCCTTGCGTGCGAGCGCGAGTTTCTCGGCCGTGAGCCCATAGTGCTTGTTGAATTCCTGCGCCGAGGGAAGCAACGCCCCGTTCATGCGCTCGTTCTGCAGGCGAAGCATCACCACCACGTCGCAATCGCGCAGCCCTTCGCGCATGTCGCGGAACACCTTGACGCCAAGCGCTTCGACACCGGTCGGCAGCAACGTCTGCGGCCCGATCACGCGTACCTCGGACGCGCCGAGCGTCGTCAACCCGTGAATCAGTGAGCGCGCGACGCGAGAGTGAAGCACATCGCCGACGATGGCGACGGTGAGCCCAGAGAAGTCTTTCTTGTAGTGCCGGATGGTGAAGAGGTCGAGCAGGCCCTGTGTCGGATGCGAGTGCCGCCCGTCCCCGGCATTGATCACATGCTCGTGCGACTTCACATGTCGGGCAATCAGGAAGGGCGCGCCCGACGAACTATGGCGCACGACGAAGATGTCCGCCTGCATCGCTGAGAGATTCGCCACCGTGTCGAGCAGCGATTCGCCTTTGGTCTGCGACGACACCGCAATATTCAGGTTGATGACGTCCGCCGACAGGCGTTTCGCAGCTATCTCAAACGTAGTGCGTGTGCGAGTGGACGGTTCGAAGAACAGGTTGAAGACGCTCTTGCCGCGAAGGAGCGGTACTTTCTTCACTTCGCGCTCGGTGACGCCGGCGAACGATTCGGCGGTATCGAGTATCTGGGTCAGGATCTCGCGGGGCAGGCCTTCGATGGAAAGCAGATGCTGCAGCTCACCGGCGTCGTTGAGCTGCGGGTTACGCTGCATTCTGCTTCTCCAGGGCGAGCGCAAGCTTACCGTTGACCTCGCGATTCAGTCGTAGCCGCATATCCCCGGGAACATCGACCTTCGCGCCGCAGTATTGCGCAGCGATCGGGAGCTGCCTGCCGCCGCGATCGGCAAGCACGACGAGCGAGATACTGGCAGGCCTGCCGTAGTCGAAGAGCTCATTCATGGCGGCGCGCACCGTTCGACCGCTGTTGAGTACATCGTCGACCAGCAGGAGCTCGGCGCCATTCACATCAAACGGGATCTTGGTGCGCTTCGGGTCGTGCTTGAGTCCCCGCGCCGAATAGTCGTCACGGTAAAACGCGATGTCCATGAGGCCGAGCGGCGTTTTCAGCGCCAGTTCCTTGTGAAGACGCTCTGCAAGCCAGACACCGCCGGTATAGAGCCCGACCATCGCAGTCTTCTGCCCAATGTGGGGCTTCAGCTCGGTGACGAGCTGCGCGCAGAGCTTTTCCGCGTCAGGCAGCTTGGTCAAAGTATTGTTCCAGGATGAGTTGGGCGGCGACGGAGTCTACCGACTTGTTCCTCGTGCCGCGCAGGCGGCTTTCTGCTTCCACTGAGGTGTAGCGCTCGTCCACCCGCGCGACCGGCAGCCGGAAGCGCCCCTCGAGCTGGCGCGCGAAGCGCTCAACACGTTTCGCAAGGGGGTGCTCGCCATTCGCGGCGACTGGCAGTCCGACAACCAATTGGCCCGGATGCCACTCGGCGACCAGCTTGCCAATGCTGTCGAAACCGGGAGCGGCAATCGGCGGCAGCGGATGCGCAGTGCGAAGCTCCGGTTCCCCCACTGCTACTCCAATACGCTTGAGACCAAAATCGAAGGCGAGGACTGTGCGCGCGGAGCGCTCAGGCATGTCCTGCTTCATCCTGGAGCCTCGCGTAGTCGAGGCCAAGTAGTCCCATCGCCTGCGGCAGCCGCTCTTCCGCCGGGATATCGAAGAGGATCGCGTCCTTCGCCTCGACGGTGAGCCAGGCGTTTTGCGAGAGTTCCTGCTCGAGCTGGCCAGGCGACCAGCCGGCGTAGCCGAGTGTGACCAGCATGCGCTTGGGACCGTCGCCACGCCCGACCGCCTCCAGGATGTCCTTCGAGGTGGTGAGGCCAATCGCCTCGCCCACGCGCAGCGTCGACTGCCAATTGCCCGCCGGTTCGTGCAGCACGAAACCGCGGTCGGTCTGTACCGGGCCGCCGAAGTAGATCGGCGCCTCGGATGCCGCGCGATCGGAGATTGAGAGCGAGAGCCGTTCGAACAACGCCTGCAGCGTCATGTCGATCGGGCGGTTCACGACCAGGCCGAGCGCGCCTTGGTCGTTGTGCTCACAGATATACGTCAGGGTCTTCGAGAAGTACGGATCGGCCATGCTCGGCATGGCGATCAGGAAGTGATGAGTCAGATTGATCGATGACATGCGCCGACAAGACGCATTTTACCGCATCAAATCTCCACCATTTCGAAGTCTTCCTTACGCGCGCCGCACTCGGGACAGGTCCAGTTCATCGGCACGTCTTCCCACTTCGTGCCGGGTGCAATGCCTTCGTCGGGCAGGCCTGCGGCTTCGTCGTAGACGAAGCCACAAATGAGGCACATCCACGTCTTGAATTGCACCTGATTTTCGGTCATAGAATGGGGCCGGATATTAACCCATGTCGTCTCGCTCGCCCGCGGCGGTGCTCTCCTTCGCCGCCTCCGATCCGACAGGCGGCGCCGGCATCCAAGCTGATCTCCTCACCATCGCCGCGCTCGGCTGTCATCCGCTTTCGGTCGTCACCGCCATCACCGTTCAGGACACCCGCGGCGTCGAGCGCATGACGCCGATCGACCCGCCGTTGATCTCTGCGCAAGCGCATCGTTTGCTGGAAGACATGCCGGTTGCCGCATTCAAGGCGGGCGTACTCGGATCTTCGCAGAACGTCCGTGCGGTGAGCGAAGTCGTCGCGAAGCATTCCGCGGTTCCGTTCGTGGTCGATCCAGTGCTCGCAAGCGGTCGCGGCGATCCGCTCGCACAGGACGAAACGATCGAAGCGCTGCGCGAGCTCATACTGCCGCAGACGACGATGCTCACGCCGAACAGTCTGGAAGCGCGCCGCCTCGCCGACGGCGCGAAGGATCTCGCTGAATGCGCGCGGCGTCTCCTCGACCAGGGCTGCGAGTACGTCCTCATCACCGGAACGCACGAAGAAGACAGCGACGTGGTGAATACTCTGTATGACGCGAGCGGCGTCGTGCGCGAAGACCGCTGGCCGAGACTGCCCGCGAGCTACCACGGCTCCGGATGCACGCTTGCCTCTGCAATTGCCGCGGAGCTCGCCAAAGGCCTCGACCCGCCGGAGGCAGCGCACGCTGCGCAGCGCTTCACCTGGGAGGCACTCGCGGCCGGCTTCCGACTCGGCGGCGGACAGCTTCTACCGAATCGCTTCTTTCGCTCGTGAAACTACGCGGGCTTTACGCGATCACGCCGGAGACCGGCGATGTCGAGCGCAAGACGCGCCTCGCGCTCGAGGGTGGCATCGCGCTCCTGCAATACCGGCAGAAAAAGCGTGATGTGGCCCTCGCTCGGTCGATCGTTCGGCTAAGCAAGGAATTCAGTGTGCCGGTGATCATCAACGACGATCTCGAGCTTGCCCTCGAGCTCGGCGCGGACGGAGTGCATCTCGGCCGCGACGATGGCGACCTCCGCCCGGCGCGCAAGCGCCTGCAGGGGAAGCTGCTCGGCGCTTCCTGCTATAACGATCCCACTCTCGCGCGCGCGGCGGTGAAGGCTGGCGTCGACTATGTGGCGTTCGGCAGTGTCTTTTCCTCTCCTACAAAGCCAGCCGCTGTCCGAGCACCGCTCGCCTTGTTTGCAGAACCGCTCGGTGTGCCGCTCGCCGCTATCGGCGGAATTACGCTCCAAAACGCGCCGCAGCTGATTGCTGGCGGGGCGGATCTCCTGGCGGTGATTACCGATCTCTTCGACGCGCCCGACATTCGCCAGCGGGCGCGTGATTATGGGAAGCTCTTCGCATGAAAAACGAAATCCTCTTCGAACGGGCGCAGAAAGTCATTCCCGGCGGCGTGAACTCGCCGGTACGCGCCTTCCGCGCGGTCGGTGGCACGCCACGCTTCTTTGAGCGAGCCCTCGGCCCCCATCTCTGGGACGCTGACGGAAAGCGTTATATCGACTATGTCGGTTCGTGGGGTCCGATGATCGTCGGCCACACCCACCCCGCCGTCGTCGCCGCCGTCCAGGCTGCTGCCGCGCGCGCCCTCTCCTACGGCGCGCCGACCGCAGAGGAAACACAGCTCGCCGAACGCCTTTGCGAACTGGTGCCTTCGCTCGAGCGCGTGCGCCTGGTGTCGTCCGGGACCGAAGCCACGATGACCGCGATCCGCCTCGCGCGTGGCTTCACCGGTCGCAAGCTCATCGTGAAGTTCGAAGGCTGCTACCACGGCCACGCGGACGCGCTGCTCGTGAAGGCCGGGTCGGGTGCCCTCACTTTCGGTAATCCGAGTTCGGCCGGTGTGCCGGAAGAGACAGCGGCACACACGGTGGTTCTGAACTACAACGACACGCCGCAGGTTCGAGAGGTTTTCTCGAGGCAGGGAAAGGACATCGCAGGCGTGATCGTCGAGCCGGTCGCCGGCAACATGAACCTGGTCCTGCCTGCGGCGGGATTTCTTGAAGCGCTGCGCGAGGAATGCACGCGCCATGGCGCGGTCCTGATCCTTGATGAGGTGATGACCGGTTTTCGCGTCGCGCTCGGCGGCGCGCAGGCGCGCTACAAGATCAAGCCCGACGTCACGACGCTCGGCAAGGTGATCGGCGGCGGGCTACCGCTTGGCGCGCTCGGGGGCCGGCGCGACATCATGGAGAAGCTCGCGCCGCTCGGCCCGGTGTACCAGGCGGGCACGCTTTCCGGCAACCCGATCGCTGTCGCCGCCGGACTGGCGACGCTTCAGCTGATGGTGCAACCGCGATTGCTGGACCGCATCGAAGCGACGACCAAGGCGCTGGTGGAAGGCCTAGCGAGCGAGGCGAACAAGCGCGGCGTCACGTTCTCGTCGCAATCAATCGGCAGCATGTTTGGACTCTATTTCCGCGAGGCGCCGCCGAAGAGCTTCGCGGAAGTCATGCAATGCGATCGCGAGCGCTTCAACAAGTTCTTCCACGCCATGCTCGAGCGCGGCGTCTACTTGGCGCCATCTGCTTATGAAGCGGGATTCGTTTCGGCTGCCCATGGTGACGCCGAGATCGAGGCGACATTGGCTGCGGCACGCGAGGCCTTCGGCCGGCTGTGACTGGAATGGTCCTTGCGTGTGCAGGGGGTCGATGAATATTCCAATCCGAGAAGTTTCGAGGGCTGAACGGCCCGCGCTCCTGAGCCACTTCCTCGTCCTGGGGCCTGAAGACCGCAGGCTTCGTTTCGGTGCGCCGCTCAGTGACTATTCCGTGCAGCAGTACGTCGAGCGCATCGATTTTGCCCATGACGCCGTATTCGCGGTCGCGGACGATGAATTGAGATTCCTTGGTGTCGCGCATGTCGCGCGCGGCAACGGCCATGCAGAGCTCGGCGTCTCAGTGCTCGAGCATCACCGCGAACGTGGCGTGGGCAGCGCACTCCTCGAGCGCGCGCACCTGCATGCCCGCAATTGGGGCGTCCGCGCCCTCTTCATGCACTGCCTCACGGAAAATGCCGCGATGATGCGGCTCGCGCGGCGCCAGCAGATGGAGATCGTTACCGAAGCCGGCGAGGCGGATGCCTGGCTCAAGCTGCCGCCACCCGACGCAGCGAGTCATTTCGGCGCGGTGTTCGCGCAGCGTGTCGCACTTTTCGACCACGCTTTGAAGTCGCAGCTGGCGGCGACACGGCGCATCGCCGCCGCGCTTACATCAGGAACAGCGTCGCGAGACCAAGAAAGATAAAGAAGCCGCCGGAGTCGGTGCAGGCGGTGATCAGCACCGAAGAGCCCACTGCCGGATCGCGGCCGAG
>JAFARH010000373.1 GCA_019245555.1 Betaproteobacteria bacterium | reverse complement strand
CCCGGTCGGCGCGACCGTCCACAGCGACGAAGGCCTGAACGACATGGTCTACAACCGCTGCGTCGGCACACGGTACTGCTCGAACAACTGTCCGTACAAGGTCCGCCGCTTCAACTTCCTGCTCTATCAGGACTGGAACACGCCGTCGCTCCAGCTCGCGCGCAATCCGGACGTCAGCATCCGCAGCCGCGGCGTGATGGAGAAATGCACGTACTGCGTGCAGCGCATCAGCCGCGGCCGCATCGAGGCCGAGAAAGCCGGCCGCCGGATCCAGGATGGGGAAGTCGTTACCGCGTGCCAGGCGGCATGTCCGATGCAGGCGATCGTCTTCGGCGATCTCAACGACGAGCAAAGCCAAGTGAACAGCGCGAAGCGCTCGCCCCTGCACTATGACCTGCTCGCCGAGCTGAACACGCGCCCGCGCACGAGCTATGCGGCGCGAGTCCTAAACCGGAATCCCGAGATCGACGATGGCTGACGTTGCCGCGCCCCTCAAGCGCCGGAGCTACGCGAGTGTCAGCGACAAGATCGCCGATATCGTCCTCAAGCGGCCGACGCATTGGGTGTGGTTCGCCGCATTCGGCGTCGCATCGTTGGGGACGATGGCCCTCATCGCGGCGATCGGCTATCTGTTTCTCCGCGGCATCGGCATCTGGGGCGTCAACATCCCGACTGCCTGGGGCTTCGCCATCGCGAACTTCGTTTGGTGGATCGGCATCGGCCACGCCGGCACGTTCATCTCGGCGATCCTGCTGCTCCTGCGCCAAAGGTGGCGTACGTCGATCAACCGCTTCGCCGAGGCGATGACGCTCTTCGCCGCCGGCATCGCCGGGATGTTCCCGATCCTGCACCTCGGCCGGCCGTGGTTCTTCTATTGGCTCGTGCCCTACCCCAATGTGATGGAGCTCTGGCCGCAATGGCGCAGTGCGCTGGTCTGGGACATCTTCGCCATCAGCACCTACCTGATTGTCTCGGCGGTCTTCTGGTACATCGGCCTCGTCCCCGATCTCGCCACGCTGCGCGATCGCGCCAAGAGCCGGGTCAAGCAGATCGTGTACGGCTTAATGGCGCTCGGCTGGCGCGGCGAGGCGCGGCACTGGGCCCGCTTCGAGACGGCGTACCTCCTCCTCGCGGGTCTCGCCACGCCGCTCGTCGTCTCTGTACACAGCGTCGTCTCGCTCGACTTCGCCATCGGCATCGTGCCCGGCTATCACTCGACGGTCTTCCCGCCCTACTTCGTAGCCGGCGCGCTCTTCTCCGGTTTCGCGATGGTGCTGACGCTCGCGATCCCGCTGCGCCATTTCTTCGGCCTGGAGGAGTTCATTACCGATCGCCATCTCGAGAACGCCGCCAAGATCCTGCTCGCCTGTGGCTGGATCGTCGCCTACGGCTACTTCATCGAGACCTTCACCGCTTACTACAGCGGCGACGAATTCGAGATCGCGATGGTGCAGGACCGGCTGCACGGCTTCTATGCACCGGTCTACTGGACGGTCCTTCTCTGCAACGTGCTGGTACCGCAGACCCTGTGGTGGCGAACCGCGCGGCGCTCAGTGTGGACGCTTTTCGTCGTGAGCCTGCTCGTCAATCTCGGCATGTGGCTCGAGCGCGTGATGATCGTCGTGCAGAGCATGCACCACGACTTCATGCCTTCGGCGTGGGGCAACTTCATCCCCACCGTCTGGGACTGGATCACGTTCGGCGGCTCGATCGCCTTCTTCGCCTTCCTCTTCCTCGGCTTCGTGCGCCTGCTGCCGGCAATCTCGATCTTCGAGATGCGAGAGCTCGTGCACGAGGAGAAGAAATGAGTTACGGAATCCTTGCCGAGTTCAAGAGCCCCGAGCGGCTGCTCGAGGCCGCAAACCGCGCGCGGGCTGCGGGCTACGCGATCGAGGCTTACTCGCCCTTTCCGGTGGAGGGGCTGGCGGAGATCACCGGCATGCGGCGCAACTCGATCCCTGCGATCGTCCTCGGCGGCGGGCTCGCCGGCGGCATCGGCGGCTACTTCATGCAGTGGTACTCGGCGGTGATCTCCTACCCGATCAACTCGGGTGGCAAGCCCCTGCACAGCTGGCCGGAATTCATTCCGGTGACCTTCGAGACAACGGTGCTCGTCGCCGCGCTTGCCGGCGTGGTCGGCATGCTGGCGCTGAACGGGCTGCCGCGGCTGCACCACCCGCTTTTCAACGTGCCCGAATTCCACCTGGCTTCGCGCAACCGCTTCTTCCTCTGCATACGCGCGGACGATGCGCGGCCATTCCTCGAGAAGCTGGAGCCGGTCGGCATCTGGGACGTGCCCGAATGAGGCGCGCGCTCGTCGTGCTGCTCGTCCTGCTCGCCGGCTGCGAAAAGCTCGCGCGCAATATGTACGACCAGCAGCGCTACAAGCCGATGCACGAGAGCTCGCTCTTCGCCGATGGCACCTCGGCGCGAGGTCCGGTTCCCGGAACGATCGCCGCGGCAAGCGGCACAGCGGCGGGGACGGGCGTCGAGATCGCACGCGCCAAGGCGGAGGCGGCGAAGGCGATGCCCTATCCGGTCACGATGCAGCTCCTGCATCGCGGCCAGGAGCGCTTCGACATCTACTGCGCACCCTGCCACAGCGTGTTGGGCGATGGCGACGGCATGGTCGCGCGCCGCGGCTTCCCGCATCCGCCGACCTATCACAGCGCTCGGCTGCGAGCCGCACCCGACCGCTACTTCTACGACGTCATGACCAACGGATACGGCGTGATGCGCCCGTACGCCGATCGCGTCGCGCCCGAGGACCGCTGGGCGATCGTCGCCTATATCCGCGCGCTGCAGCTCAGCCAATACGCCGAGGCGAAGTGAACAAACTCCAAAACCAGGGACGTACCACGTTTTTTCTGTCGGCGAAGCGGCCGGAAATGGTGGTACGTCCCTGATTTCGACATGAGCTCTTATTTGTTCGCGTGGTTGCTCTTCCTCGGGCTCGCGCTTGGCGCGATGGCGAACCTGATGCTGCACAACCTCACCGGCGGCAGGTGGGGCGAGGCCCTGCGGCCGGCTTTTGTCGCCGCGGCGAAGCTGGTCCCAGTCGCCGCGGTCCTCGGCATTCCGATCCTCATCGGCATGCACGGTCTCTACCCGATCGCGGATAGCGGCTGGTTCAGCGGCTTGTTCTTTGTCGCGCGCAGCGTTGCCTACCTAGTGATCTGGAGCGTGCTCGCGCTTTCCATCGGACGAAGCGAGGCGTGGTCGGCGATCGGCCTGATCGTCTACGTCTTCACTATCTCGCTCGCCGCGACCGACTGGATCGCCGCTCTCGTGCCCGAGTGGTATTCGTCGGCGCTCGGCCTCGTCGTGGGCGCGGGCCAGATGCTCGGGGCGATGGCGCTCGCCGTCGCCCATGTTGGACTCGGCGCGCCGCGGACTGAGCGCCGCGGCGAGCTTTACATCGACTTTGGCAACCTGCTCCTCATGTACGTCCTCACGTGGGCCTACCTCGCGTTCATGCAGTTCCTCATTGTCTGGGTCGGCAACCTGCCGCGCGAGATCGCGTGGTGTGTGCCGCGACTCCAGACCGGCTGGGTCGCGCTCGGCGTGCTGCTCGTCGTGTTCCATTTCTTCGCGCCGCTCGGGCTTCTCCTCTTCCGCAGCATGAAGCGCGCGCCGTTCCTCATCGGCTCGCTCGCCGCAGCACTGCTCGTCATGCACGCGATTGACGTGTACTGGCTCGTGGCGCCCTCGGTGCGGCCGGAGGGCTTCCGCATAGCCTGGGGCGACCCGGTAGCACTGGCTGTGGCAGCCGCGCTTTGGTGGTTCACCTGGAGGCCGGGGCGTGCATGACGTGAGCCTGCGCGGCCTCGCGGTCGGCGCCGCGATCATCTTCATCGGCATCCTCGCGAGCCTCGGCGTCGCGCGGCTGTTCGTGCGCCCCGTCGAGATCAAGGCGCCCTCGCGTCCGGTGCTGCAAGCCGCACCCCGTCAGGATCTCGCCGCCTTCAGGCGCGAAAAGAATGAACGCCTGAATAGCCACGGTCCGATCGAAGGCGACCCGAAGCACGTGCACATCCCGATCGATGAGGCGATGCGGCGCCTCGCCCGGCAATGAAGGTCCTGGCGCTCCTCGCCCTGCTGATCGTGCAATCGGCGCTCGCCGGCCTGCGGGACGTCGATTTCGATCCGCACGCCGGCGCCCATGTGCCATTGAACGTGCCGCTCCATGAAGGCGATCGCGCCGTGCGGCTCGACCGCTATTTCGGCACCGCGCCAGTGGTGCTGCAGCTCGGCTACCTCGGCTGCATCAATCTCTGCTCGACGACGCTCGTCGGCGCGGACG
>JAFARH010000304.1 GCA_019245555.1 Betaproteobacteria bacterium | reverse complement strand
AGCAGGTTCTCCTCCACCGTGAGGCGCGGGAATAGGCGGCGGCCTTCCGGCACCATGGCGACGCCGAGGTTGACAATCTCCTCGGTCGAGAGGCGCGTGAGGTCGTGCGTTGTGCCGTCGATGGTGAGCGATACGCTGCCGCGCGTAGGTCGCACCATCCCCATCACGCACTTCATGAGCGTGCTCTTGCCGTTGCCGTTCGTGCCGAGGAGCGCGACGGTCGCGCCGGTGCCGACGGAGAGCGAGACGCCGTGCAGCGCGCGGACCGCGCCGTAGCCTGCTTCTACGTCGCGGATGGCGAGCTCAAGCGCCAAGGTAGGCCTTCTGGACGTCGGGGTTCTTCACGATCTCAGTGGGCGCGCCCTCGCAGATGATCTTGCCGGCATCGAGGCAGATCACCCGCTGCGAGAAGCGCATCACCGCCTGCATGATGTGCTCGATCATGATGATCGTGATGCCCTTCTCGTTCAGGTCGAAGAGGATCTTCAGCACCTCGTCGACCTCCGAACCCGAGAGTCCCGCCATCGCCTCGTCGGAGATGAGGAGCTTGGGCTGCGAAGCCATGGCGCGCGCGAGCTCGAGCTTTCGCAGCTCGACCTGCGAGAGTTCGGCGGCATAGGCGCGCGCTTTCGCCGCAAGCCCCATATCGGTGAGGATCTGCATGGCCTGCGCTTCGCCTTCAGAATCCTTCAGGTGCCGCACGTACGCGGTCGGCACGAGCAGGTTTTCGAGCACCGTCATGGTGTGGAACGGCCGCGGCACCTGGAAGCTGCGGGCGATGCCCTTCCTCGTGCGCACGTAGGCCGGCTGACGGGAGATCTCTTCGCCCTGGAACGCAATCGAGCCGGAATCGTTGCGCAGCGAACCGGAGACGCAGTTGATGAGCGTGGTCTTGCCCGAGCCGTTGGGGCCGATGAGGCCGAAGCGCTCGCCCGCAGCGACCCGGATGCTCACGTCGGAGAGCGCCGTGAAGCCGCCGAAGTGCTTGGAGACGGCGTTTACTTCGAGGATCGCAGCCATCGTTTGAAGAGCCCAAGCACGCCTTCCGGCGCGAGCACTACGAAAAGGACGAGAAGCACCCCGACAACCAGCACGTTCACTTCACCGGAGATCGTCACCGTGATGATCTGCTGCAGCGTGGAGAGGACGAGCGCGCCGATGATGGGGCCGCCCCAGTGCGACATGCCGCCGATGATCGAGCCGCCGAGGGCCGCGATCGTATAGTTGAGGCTGAAGGTCGACGCCGGCTCGATAAAGCTCAGGTACATGGGCATCGGCGCGCCGACCGCACCCATCAGGCCGCCGGAGATCACGCAGGCAATGAGCTTGAGCCGCAACGTCGGCACGCCGGAGCACTCGGCAGCCTCCTCGCTGTCGCGGATGGCACGCAGGCCGCGGCCGATCCAGGAGTCCTGCACATAGCGCGCGATCGACACGGCCACGACCGCGACCACCGCGATGACCATGAAGAGCATTCGTGCGTAGGTATCGAAAGGCACGCTGACCGGCGGACGCACGAGCTGCAGCCCGGTCGCGCCGCCGACGTATCGCCAGTTGATCATCAGCGTTTCCATGATGAAGATCACGGCGATCGTGCCGATGGCGAAGAAGATGCCGCGCAGGCGAAGAGTCAGCAGTCCGACGCCGAAGCCGAGCAGCCCGCCCATCACCGCGCCCGCGACGATCTGCACCGGCAGCGGCGCTCCGAGCCACTTAAAGAGCACCACGGCGGTATAGGCGCCGACGCCGAAAAAAGCCGGGGTGCCGAAGTTCACGTATCCGGCATAGCCACCGAGGATGTTCCACGCTGTGGAGAGAGCGATTGCGGTCAGGACGAAATAGGCCGCGAAGAAGAAGTATTCGTTGACCGGACTCAGCGCTACGCCGAGCGTCAGGACCAGAATGACAGCGACACTGATCCAGTACTTCATCTGCCGAACAACCCTTGCGGCCGGATGCCCAGCACAACGAGCAGCAGGCCGAACGCCACCGCAGGTGCCCACGAGGCGCCGAAGAACATGAGTACGATCGATTCCGAGATGCCGAGGATGAGTCCGGAGGCGAGGGTGCCCGTCATGCTGCCGAGGCCTGCCAGCACCACGATGCAGAACGTGCGGCCGATGTAGAGCCGATCCATCGACGGCTCGACCGGCCCGACGACGATCACCATCGCGCCGGCCAGTGCGCTCACCGCTGTCGCGATGCCAAAGGCCCATTGCTTGATGCGGACGGGATTCGCCCCCATCAATCGCAGGGCGCCCTGGTCCTGGGCGACCGCCTTGATGGCCCGGCCGATGAAGGTCTTGGAGAGGTAAATGGTCAATGCGAGCGTGAGCGCGAGGGCGACGCCGAAGGCGACCAGCATCCGGTACGGGATGCGGTAGTCGCCGAGCTCCCAGCTCGAGCCGATATAAGCGGCCCGCACCGTGCGCTGGTCCACGCCGAACGTGAGGATGAGGCCGATCTCGATGATGAAGGCAAGGCCGAAGAAGAAAGCGAGGCCGCGCACGCCGGCCTCGCTGCCGCGCTTCTCGAACGACTCGTAGTAGAAGCGATAGATCAGCACGCCAAGCACGAAGAACGCCGGCATGAGGATTACGCCGGAAAGGATCGGGTCGAGCCCCTGGTTCGCGAGGAGGTACGTGAAGTACGAGCCGAGGATCATGACCGCCGGATGCGCGACATGCGGCACGTCGAGCAGGCCGAAGGACACCGAAAGGCCGATGCTCACGGCGGCGTAGAAGCAGCCGAGCAGCACGCCGAAGATGACCGCCTCCGTCAGGAGGTCGAGCGAAAAAATCATGCGGCCCTTAAAAAAACGGCGCGGGGTCGCCGCGCCGTCTTCGTTTCTTTCGCGCCCCCTACTTCGCCGAGCGCGCCTTCTCGAACGGGGTGATAACGTCTCCGGTCTTGTACGCATCCGGGTAGATAACCACCTGCTTGCCCGGCTGCCGGAACTGCTCCACGTCCTTGTCGGCCACGCCACGGAATTGCGCCTGCACCACGCGGGCGTTGGCCCATTCGCCGTCCTTGCCCCAGCGGATCGGACCGACGATAGTGTGCACCTCGTTGGCATGCAGCCAGTTGGCGAGCGTCTTGTCGTTGATGCTCTTAGTGGCTGTGATCGCCCGCTCGAGGATCTGGCCGATCGCATAGTTGAATGGCGGCAGGTAGAAACCGAGCGGATCGACCTTCGCTTCCGCCGCCTTGGCGGCGTAGCGCTTGAGGAAGTCCTCGATACCCGGGTACTTCATGCCGGGCACATAGGAGTTGTAGTTGGTCACGCCATTCAGCAGGCTGCCGAGCGTGCTCATGATCGGGGTGAACTGCAGGCCGACCATGCCGCCGCCGAAGAGCTGCACCTGGGAGCCGACGCCGATCTCGTTCACCGCACGGATGATCGCGACCGAGTCGTTCGGGTAGGACATGACGAACACCATCTCCGGCTTCGCCGCGCGGATGGCGCGGATCAGCGACGAGAAGTCAGTGGTCGTCGGCGGATAGTTCTGGTCGAACACCGACTTGATGCCCGCCTTCTCCGCGAGCGTGCGAGCACCGTTCGCCAGGTTCTGGGCGAAGTCGTTGTCGGCGGCGAGCACCGCGAGCGTTTTTGCGCCCGCCTTCTTGCCCGCGGCAAAGAAGCCGTCCGACCAGCTCGACGCGTCGTTCCACGGCGAGTTGTTGAAATACATGTCGTGCTGCACCTTCGCGTTCACCTGGAACGAGAAGTTGCCCATCAGGAGCTTTCCGCGCTCTTTTGCGAGCGGCATGATCGGCGCCGTTGGCGAGGCTTTGTGCGAAGTCGTTGTCGGCGGCGAGGATCGCGGTGCTCTTCGCGCCGGCCTTGGTGCCCGCTCGGAAGAAGCCGTCGGACCAGCTCGAGGCATCGTTCCACGGCGAGTTGTTGAACCACATGTCGTGCTGCACCTTCGCGTTCACCTGGAACGAGAAGTTGCCCATCAGGAGCTTCTTGCGCTCCTTGACGAGCGGCATGATCGGCGCCGTCGGCACCGTGCCATAAGGCGCGATCAGCAGGTCCACCTTGTCCACGTCGAGCAGCTTGGTG
>JAFARH010000266.1 GCA_019245555.1 Betaproteobacteria bacterium | reverse complement strand
AGTTCCAGCGCTGCTCGATGCGCACGTAGATGTGCAGCCCGCGTTTGCCGGAGGTTTTTGGCCAGCCAGTGAGTCCGACATCGGCAAGAGCCGCTTTCGCCACCTGCGCCACGTCGCGCACCTGCGCCCATTTCACCCCCGGCACGGGATCGAGATCGACGCGCAGCTCGTCAGGGTGATCCAGATCTTCTGCTCGCACCGGGTGCGGGTGCAGCTCCAAGCAACCGAGGTTCGCCATCCATGCGAGAGCCGCCGCGTCACGCGGCACGAGCTCCTCGGCGCTGCGACCTGATGGGAACTTGAGCTCGACTACCTCGAGCCAGTCGGGGCGCTTCTCCGGCGCACGCTTCTGGAAGAAGAATTCGCCATCGATGCCGTTCGGGTAGCGCACCAGCATGCTCGGCCGGCCGCCCGCGCCGCGTAGCGCGCCATCGGCTACCGCGATGTAATAGCGGGCGACGTCGAGCTTGGTGATTCCGGCCGCGGGGAAAAGAACTTTTGTCGCATTCGTGATCGTCACCTCGTGGCCGGCGACCTCGACCACTTCAGTGCCCGTCTTCTTCACTTCTTGCGCAGCGTATCGATCGCGAAGAGCTTGCGCTTGCCTTCCTTGTCGACCGATTCCATCTTGAATGTCCAGCCCTGGCCGAGCGTGTCCCAGGTCAGCGTGTTGTAGAACGGCCCGTCGTCGTACTGAAACGCGACTTCGATCGAATCGCCAGAGCGCTTGCCGTAGCCGATCGCGGAGCCTTTGCCGCCGTAGACGTCGAGCCAATGCACGACGTAGCGCTGCGTGTCCTGCTGGTACCCGATGTAGATGAGCGCCTCGTAAGCCGGTGGCTGCACGCTATCGATCATGTGCACCTGCAAGAACTGATGGTTCAGCACCCACTCTGCCCGCACTGCGTTCTCCACCTCCTTGCCGCGGATCTGCCGCGTGAGGGTCCACTCGCCGGCGAGCCGGTCGATGAACGGATCGTTGAACGTGCGCTCCTGCGCGCTGGCTGTGCCAGCGACCAGCAGCCAAGCGAGAAGCAGCCTCATGGCCTCATCGCTGCTGCTGCCTCCGCGGAAGTCCGCACCGGCACGATCTCGAAGTCGACGAGGTCGTCCCAATTCGCCGTCCACTGCTTGAAGAGCGCTTCGTTGTCCGCCTCCATCACCTGGAAACAGCGCTTGTAGTCCATGTCCACCCAGCTCGCGACGTAGCGCAAACCCTCCGGCGCCATGCGCCCGCGCTCCCGGAAACGCCGGTAGACCTCGGGCGCCCGGCCCGGCCGGAAATGCTCGATCACCATGAATAGCATCGGCTCAACCTGTTAAGGGAAATCGTTCCACCCACTCGTATGTTGCGCCCTTCGGCGAAGTGCGCGAGCGCACCAGCACGAACTCGTCCACCGGCCAGTCGAGCGCGGGAAGTGGAGGCAGCGCGCCTGGCGGGCGCGCCTTACGGAGCAGCGTGACATGCGCCGCGAAAGGACGATCCTCGAGGATGAAGCCCTCCTCCTTCAATCCGGCGTGCAGCTGGTTCACGATCGCCGCAAGCGGGCGGGGCATGGCCTGCGGCCCAACCCAGACGATCTTGTTGTGCTTCCAGTAGTGCCCGCGCTCGATCGGCAACTCATGCCGCTTTCCTGTCACGCGCGATGCTGCCGTTTGGGCCTTCGCGGCATCGCCATCACCGAGGAAGGCGAGCGTGAGATGGATCTTGTCGCTCGCGGTGGGCGCGCCGCCGGTATCGCGGCTCACTTCGTGGGTCCACTGCGCCAGGGCGTGAGCGGTCTTTGCCGGAGGCCACAGGGCAAAGAAAAGCCGCACTAGCTCACTAGGTGTTTGCGCATCAGGTCGGCGAGCGCCGTTTCGCCGCGCTTCTCGAGCGCTTCGACGATGAGCTCCATCTCGCGGCGGCCGCGATTCTGCGAAAGCTTCCAGCGAGTCTCGATCCTGGTGACGGGAATGCGAAAGTTCACGATGCCGTTCAGCATGCCGCTCAAGTATTTCGGGCTGAGCGCGTCGAACTTGGGCAGCCACTCGGGATCCATGTATTCGACCAGGCGTCGCTGGTTGGCGTGCTTCGCCTTCTCGTCCTTCACTACCTCAGGCACGCCGTAGGCGTGGATCGCGGCGTAATTCCAGGTCGGCACGCGCTCCTTCTCTTCGTACCAGCGCGGCGAGATATACCCATGCGCTCCGGTAAAGATCACCAGCACTTCTTCATCGAAGAATTCCTGCCATTGCTGGTTGGCTTGCGCCATATGCATGTCGATCACGAGCTTGTCGCCCTCCTCCTGGACCATCGAAGGCAGGTGCGACGCATGCAGCGTGCCACCGAGCCCGGTGACGAGCACCGGGAAGTTGTTATCCCGCATGAAGGCGAGGATCTCGGCGCGATCCTCGACGCGGTTGTAGGACGGTGAATACATTATTCGAGCAGCGCCACCGCTTGCGCAGCGATGCCTTCGACGCGGCCGAGAAAACCGAGTCCCTCGGTCGTCGTTGCCTTGATGTTGACCATTGCCGGCGTGATGCCGAGGTCGGACGAGATGTTGCCGATCATGCGCGCCATGTGCGGCGACATGCGCGGCTCCTGGGCGATGATGGTGGCATCGATGTTCACGACGCGCAGCTTCTGTTGCGCCACCTTCTTGCCGACATCGCGCAGGAGCTTGCGGCTATCGATGTTCCTGAATTCGCTGCTCGTGTCCGGATAGTGCTGGCCGATGTCGCCCAGGCCGGCGGCGCCGAGGAGCGCATCGCAGATTGCATGCAAGAGGACGTCGGCGTCCGAATGCCCGTCGAGGCCCCGCGCATATTCGATCTCGACGCCGCCGATCACGAGCTTGCGGCCCAGTGCGAAGGGATGCACATCGAAGCCTTGGCCGATCCTCATGATTTGAGCATCGCCTCGGCGATCGCTACGTCTTCGGGATAGGTCACCTTGAGATTTTGCCTGCTCCCGAGCACGAGGCGCGGTCGCAGCCCCATTTTCTCGATCGCGGACGCTTCGTCTGTTGCGCCCGGCGCTTGTGACAGCGCTTGCGCCAGCATACCGGCCCGAAACATCTGCGGCGTCTGCGCAAGCCAGAGCTGCGAACGATCCTGCGTCGCCGCTATGCGCTGCACGCCACCCTCGTCCTTTGCGGCGGTCTTCACGGTGTCTGCGACCGGTAGCGCGAGGATCGCCCCGACCGTATCATTCGCGCCCTCTTCGAGCAGCCGGCGCAAATCGGCCTGCGGCAGGCACGGACGCGCGGCGTCGTGGACGAGCATCCAGTCATCGGGATCGACCACATTGCCGGAAGCGACGAGGCCATTCAGCACCGAATCGCGCCGGGTGGCGCCGCCGCAGTAGAGTGGATTCAGCTTTCCTTCAAAAGCGCTCCAGTCCTGTCGCGCGAAATGCTCGTCATTAGCACCGAGGACGACGAACACCGCGGCGACCTGGGGCACGCAAAGTGCACGCACTGCGTGCCAGAGCATTGGCTTTCCCGCGAGGGCGAGATATTGCTTCGGCGCGGGGCCGCGAAGGCCGCCGTTCATACGGCTGCCGCTGCCCGCGGCAGGAATCAGGGCGAAGGTGGCCAAAGTTGTTCTAATTCAGGACACTATAATTGCACGCTTTGTCTTTTGATGCAGCGCGATCCACTCCCCGCACGTAGGCGCTATACGCGGCTCGCCGGCTCCGCCGACGCGCTCGCGCTTGCGCGGCTGGCGCACGAAGAGCATCCGATCGCGGTGATCAGCGCGACGGCGCTCGATGCGCAGCGCCTGCTCGAGGAGATCTGCTGGTTTTCACCGCAGTTGCGCGCGTGCATGTTGCCCGACTGGGAGACGCTCCCCTACGACCAGTTTTCGCCGCACCATGACCTTGTCTCCGAGCGGCTCGCCACCCTCTATCGCATCCAGCGCGGCGAATTCGACGTCGCGATCGTACCGGCCTCCACCGCGCTCGTGCGCATGTGCCCGCCCGCGTACATCGCCGCCCACACTTTCTTTCTCCGTTCCGGCACGGAGCTCGATCTCGATCAGCTGAAGCAGCAGCTCGGCACGGCGGGTTACTCGCACGTCACGCAGGTAGTGGCGCCGGGCGAAGTCTGCGTTCGCGGCGGCATCATCGACCTCTTTCCGATGGGCAGTGCGCTGCCCTATCGCCTCGACCTCGACGATGACGTCGTCGAGTCGATCAAGACCTTCGATGTCGACACGCAGCGCACGCTCTACTCGGTGAATGAGATCCGCATGCTGCCGGCGCGGGAATTCCCGCTCGACGAAGCCGGCCGCATGCGCTTCCGCAGCCGCTGGCGCGAGATTTTCGAAGGCGACCCCTCCAAGAAGCGGCTCTACCGTGACGTCTCGAATGGCATTCCGGCCGCGGGCATCGAGTATTACCTTCCGCTTTTCTTCGAGCAGTCGGCTACGCTTTTCGACTATCTGCCCAAGGGCTGCACCGTCGCGCTGCATCGCGACGTTTCGAATGCGGCGAACGAATTCTGGCGCGACATCAATTCGCGCTACCGCATGCAGGGCGGCGATCCCGACCGGCCGCTCCTCGCCCCGCCGCAGATGTTCGTGCCTGCCGAGGAGTTCTATCTCGGCGTCAAGGACCATCCTCGTCTCGACATCCTCGAAGCCGACGAGCCAGGGGAAGGCGCACTCGCTACAACTGCGGTGCCGCCCCTCGCGGTCGACCGGCGTGCGCAGGATCCGCTCGCGGGCCTGAAAGCATTCCTCGCCCAGTCGAAGCTCCGGGTCCTGGTCACCGCCGAGTCGCCGGGCCGGCGCGAGACGATGGCCACCTACTTCGCCGAATACGGCCTGAAGCCGGCACTGGCCGTAAACCTCGAGGGATTCCAGACCAACGCCGCGACTTTCATGCTCGGCGTGGCTCCGCTTGCGCACGGCTTCGTCGTGCCTTCCGAAGGCTGGGCAGTCATCACCGAGGCCGAGCTTTATGCCGGTGTCGTCCGCCGGCGTACGCGCGCCGCGGAGAAGCGCAGCTCGGTCGAAGGCATGCTGCGCGACCTGTCGGAGCTGAAGATCGGCGATCCCGTGGTGCATGAGGAACATGGCATCGGCCGCTATCAGGGACTCGTCACGCTCGATCTCGACGACGGCAAAGCCGAGTTCCTGCTCCTCGTCTACGAAGGCGAAGACAAGCTATACGTCCCTGTTTCCCAGCTCGGCTCGATCGGGCGCTATAGCGGTGCGCAGCCGGAAGAAGCCCCACTCCACAAGCTCGGCAGCGGCCAGTGGGACAAAGCAAAGGCACGCGCCGCCAGGCAGGTGCGCGATACCGCGGCCGAGCTCCTCGCGCTTTATGCGAAGCGCGCGTCGCGCCACGGTCATGCTTTCGGCATCCGCCAGCACGATCTCGAAGCATTCGCCTCCGGCTTTGGCTTCGAGGAGACGCCCGACCAGGCCCAGGCGATCGAGGCGGTGATCGCCGATATGGCGTCCGGCAAGCCGATGGACCGCCTCGTCTGCGGCGACGTCGGCTTCGGCAAGACCGAAGTAGCGCTGCGCGCAGCGTTCATCGCGGTCGCGGACAACAGACAAGTGGTCGTGCTCTGCCCCACCACGCTGCTTGCCGAGCAGCACTTCCAGACTTTCAACGACCGGTTTGCCGACTGGCCGGTGCGGATCGCCGAGCTGTCCCGATTCAAGACGGCCAAGCAGAGCAACGAGATTCTTGACCGCCTCGGCAAGGGCGAGCTCGACATCGTCATCGGCACGCACAAGCTGCTCGGCCGCGATGTGAAGCTGCCGCGCGTCGGCCTCGTGATCATCGACGAGGAGCACCGCTTCGGCGTGCGGCAGAAGGAAATGCTGAAGAAGCTACGCGCCGAGGTGGACGTGCTTACGCTGACCGCCACGCCTATTCCCCGGACACTGGCGATGTCGCTCGAGGGCATTCGCGACTTCTCCGTCATCGCCACGGCGCCCGAGAAGCGGCTGGCGATCAAGACCTTCGTCTCCCCATTTTCGGAGGGGTTGATCCGCGAAGCGGCGATGCGCGAGCTCAAGCGCGGCGGTCAGATCTACTTCGTGCACAACGAGGTCGCCTCGATCGAGCGCATGCGCGAGCGCCTCGCCCGGCTCCTGCCGGAGGCGCGCATCGCGGTGGGACACGGCCAGATGCCGGAGCGCGAGCTCGAGCGGGTGATGCGCGACTTCACGGCGCAGCGCGCCAACGTGCTCCTCTGCTCCACGATCATCGAAACCGGCATCGACAACCCGCACGCCAACACGATCGTTATCGACCGCGCCGACAAGTTCGGCCTGGCGCAGCTGCACCAGCTGCGCGGCCGCGTCGGACGCTCGCACCACCAGGCCTATGCCTACCTGCTCACGCCGCCGGAAGATGCCTTGAACCGCAATGCGCTCAAGCGGCTCGAGGCGATCCAGACGATGGAAGAGCTTGGCTCGGGCTTCTACCTCGCCATGCACGACCTCGAGATCCGTGGCGCGGGCGAGATCCTCGGCGATGAGCAGTCAGGAGAGATCCAGGAAGTCGGCTTCTCGCTCTATACCCGGATGCTGGACCGGGCAGTGCGCCGCCTCAAGGCCGGCAAGGCCGCGGACATCGACGATGCAGTCGATATCTCCACCGAAGTGAACCTGCATGTGCCGGCCCTACTGCCCGAGACCTACTGCAACGACGTGCACGAGCGCCTTTCGATCTACAAGCGCCTTGCCGATGCGGGCACGCGTGAGGAGCTTGAAGCGCTGCGGGAGGAACTCGTCGACCGCTTCGGTGACCTGCCCGATCCGGCGCGCGCGCTCATCCAGTGCCATGAGGTGCGGCTCGCGGCGCGACCGCTCGGCGTCACGCGCGTCGATGCCACTCATGAAGCCGTGCAGCTCCAATTCATGAAAAACCCGCCGATCGACGGCGGCAAGGTCATCGCCTTCGTGCAGAAGAAAGGCAAGGGCGCCCGCCTCGCCGGTCCGGACCGCCTGCGCGTAGACGCCAAGCTGCCGGCCTGGCAGGAACGAGCCCAGGCTGTCAAAGACATCCTCCTTCAACTCGCGGCCTAATTCCGCTCATTTCCCAAACGCGCGTCCGTAATTATTTGAATCTCATCGTCCAAGGACCCGCAGCTACGGCGGCACAAGCCGAAGCACTCGCGCATTTCGCTGGATCAGCCGCGATTAGCCCGCTGGGTCCGCATGCATGGCGCATACGCAAAGCCGCGCCCTCGGACGAGATCGCGCCGTACTGCGAGAAGACACGCATCGACTTCGCGTTCCTCCCGGAGGGTCGAAAGTTCGCCGACCTGAAACTGCTCGCGATGGACATGGACTCGACCCTCATCACCATCGAGTGCATCGACGAGCTGGGCGACATGGCCGGCTGCAAGACGGAGATCGCGTCGATCACCGCGCAAGCCATGCGCGGCGAGCTCGACTACCCGCAGAGCCTGCGCAAGCGTGTCGGGCTGCTCAAGGGCCTGCCGGAATCCGCGCTCACTCGGGTGTACGAGGAGCGCCTCCGCCTGACGCCCGGCGCCGAGCAGCTCATCGCTGCGTGCAGGAAGCACAATGTAAAGCTCCTGCTCGTCTCCGGCGGCTTCACCTTCTTCACCGGGCGACTGAAGCAGCGGCTCGGCATCGACTACACGATCTCGAACGTTCTCGCGACTCGCGATGGGAAGCTGACCGGCGAGCTCGTCGGCGAAATCGTCGATGCGGAGGCCAAAGCGAAGGAATTCTCGGCGGTGGTCGCCGAATTGGGCGCTCAGCGCGCCGAGACCGCCGCCATCGGCGACGGTGCGAACGATTTGAAGATGATGGCGCTCGCCGGAACCTCGATCGCCTTTCACGCGAAGCCCGTCGTCCGCGAGCAAGCCACCTGCGCTATCAACTGGAGCGGGCTCGACGCAGTGCTGAACCTCTTCGAATAGCCGCTTACTTAGCGGCGATCACCATTATTTCGACGAGCGCTCGTGGGTCGGCGAGCTTCGCTTCGACGCAGGCACGCGCCGGCAGGTTCTTCGGGTCCACCCAGGCGGTCCACACTTCGTTCATCGGGGCGCGATTGCGGATGTCGGTCACCCAGATATGCGCCTGCAGGACCTTCGACTTGTTCGAGCCGCTCTTGGCGAGGAGCCGGTCGATGTCGTCCAGGATCTCCTTCGTCTGCCCCTTGATGTCCTTATCCAGCCCTTTCGCCACCACGCCGGCTAAGTAGACGGTGCTGCCGTGCTCCACGGCCTGCGAAAGGATGCCGCTCGAGTCGTGCCGCACAATGCTCATGGGTTTCCTCCTCCGTTCGGGGTGCTCAGTTTACGGCGAGGTACGCCTTTTCCAGCGCGCCGCTTGCCACAATTTCGCCGGCGTTACCACCGGCCGCGATGCGTCCGCCCTCCAGGACGTAGGCCCGGTCGGCGAGCGCGAGCGCGAGTCCTGCCATCTGGTCGACGAGCAGGATGGTCAACGATGGCGCGCGCAACCGGTCGAGCGCTTCGAACAGCTCCTCGATCAGAGCGGGTGCGAGGCCGAGGGAGGGCTCGTCGAGCGCGAGCAGCCGCG
>JAFARH010000008.1 GCA_019245555.1 Betaproteobacteria bacterium | reverse complement strand
ACGACGAAGAACGGGGTGCCGATGAGGAGCGACAACCCGATCAGTGAATACGCCGACACATAGTCGAGCTTCAGCGTGATAGTGAGGAAGAAGAGCGCGTAGAACTGGCCCGTGTACCAAACCACGCCCTGCCCCGCGGTCGCGCCGAGAAGCGCGAGCAACACATACTTGTTGTTCGGATACTTGAAGAAGCTGTCGGTGAGCGGTTGCGTCGAGCCTTTGCCTTCCGCCTTCATCTTCTGGAACACCGGCGATTCCTGCAGCCTGAGCCGGATGTATACCGAGAAGATGAGGAGAATGACCGATACCCAGAACGGGATGCGCCAGCCCCACTCGGCGAAGGTCTTTGTGTCCATGTTGCTGCGGCAGAGATAGATCACGAGGAGCGCGAGGAAGAGTCCAAGCGTCGCGGTGGTCTGGATGAAGCTCGTGTCGTAGCCGCGGCGATCGTTCGCCGCATGCTCAGCCACGTAGGTTGCCGCGCCGCCATATTCGCCACCGAGCGCGAGGCCTTGCACCAGACGCAACGTCACCATCAGGATCGGCGCGAGCCAGCCGACAGAGGCGTACGTGGGCAATAGCCCGACAAAGAACGTCGAGGCGCCCATGAAGATGATCGTGATGAGGAACGTGTACTTCCGGCCAACGAGGTCGCCGATGCGGCCGAATACCAGCGCACCGAACGGCCTGACGAGGAAGCCCGCCGCGTACGCGGCGAATGCCGAGAGAAGAGCTGCGGTCTGGTTACCCGGAGGGAAGAACAGTGCCGCGAAGAACGGCGCCAGTACGGCGTAGAGATAGAAGTCGTACCACTCGAAGACCGTTCCCAGCGATGACGCAAAAATTACGCGTTTCTCGTCAGCGCTGAAATCCGCGTGATGAGCCGGTGCGTTTGCAGCCATGAGGCCCTCCTCTTTTATGTTGTGTTGCTAAGTCCCTCTCTTGACCTTGCGCACCATTCACCCTTGGAGCGCCGCCGGATTATCAGTCAACGTTCCCAATAGCACAAATCAGGTGCACCAGGATTTACCTGACTTGCCGGAGCTGCTCCAGGATCGCTGGGTTCTCGAGGGTCGACACGTCCTGGGTGATCTGCTCGCCCTTCGCGATGGCACGCAACAGGCGCCGCATGATCTTGCCCGAGCGCGTTTTCGGCAGGTTGTCGCCGAAGCGGATGTCCTTCGGTTTCGCAATCGCGCCGATCTCTTTACCCACCCAGTCGCGCAGCTCCTTCGCAATCTTCTGCGCCTCCTCGCCCTGGGGGATCGGCCGCTTCAGCACGACGAATGCACACACGGCTTCGCCGGTGAGATCGTCCGGACGTCCGACCACTGCCGCTTCCGCGACCAGCGTTTTGTGGGCGACCAGCGCCGATTCGATCTCCATGGTGCCAAGTCGGTGTCCCGAGACGTTCAGCACATCGTCGATGCGGCCGACGATCCGGAAGTAGCCGTCTTCGTCGGTGCTAGCGCCGTCCCCCGCGAGATAAAGCTTCTTCCCAAACTCATCGGGCCAATACGTCTTGACGTAGCGATCGGCATCGCCCCAGATCGTGCGCAGCATCGACGGCCATGGGCGCTTGATGACGAGAATGCCGCCCTTCCCCTTGCCCACCGGGTGTCCCGTCTCGTCGACGATGTCGGCAAAGATCCCGGGAAGCGGCAACGTCGCCGAGCCCGGCTTGGTCGCTGTCGCGCCCGGAAGCGGCGTGATCATGTGTCCACCGGTTTCGGTCTGCCACCACGTGTCGACGATCGGGCAGCGGCCGCCGCCGACCGTCTCGTGATACCACATCCACGCTTCGGGATTGATCGGCTCGCCGACGGTGCCGAGGATGCGCAAGCTTGAGAGGTCGTACTTCTTCGGCAGATCGCCGCCCGCCTTGATGAGCGAGCGGATGGCCGTCGGCGCCGTATAGAAGACGTTGACCTTGTGGTCCTGGATCACCTTCCAGAAGCGCCCGGCATCAGGATAAGTCGGCACCCCTTCGAATACCACTTCGGTCGCTCCGACCGCAAGCGGTCCATAAGTGATGTAGCTGTGCCCGGTGACCCAGCCCACGTCGGCCGTGCACCAGAAGATATCGCTCGCCTTGTTGTCGAACACCCATTTCATCGTGAGCGCACACCAGAGGAGATAGCCACCGGTGGAGTGCTGGATGCCTTTTGGCTTTCCGGTCGAGCCGGACGTGTAGAGGATGAAGAGCGGATGCTCGGCGTTGACGTTGACCGGATCGCAGGTCTCCGGCTGGCCCTTGACCGCGTCGTCCCACCACTTGTCGCGTGGCTCCAGCATCGGCACCTTGCTGCCGGAACGCTTGTAGACGAAGACGTCCTTCACCTTCTCACAACCGCCCATCGCGAACGCTTCGTCGACGACCGGCTTGAGCGGGATCTCCTTGCCGCCGCGGAACTGCCCGTCCGCGGTGATCACCGCGATCGCGCCCGCATCGATGATCCGTTCCTGCAGGCTCTTGGCCGAGAAGCCACCAAACACCACCGAATGTGTCGCCCCGATGCGCGCGCAGGCTTGCATTGCGACCACCGCGTGAATCGACATCGGCATATAGATCAGCACCCGGTCGCCAACCTTGATGCCGCGCGATTTGAGTGCATTGGCGAACTGGCAGACGTTCTTGTGCAGCTCCTGATAACTGATCTTCGTGACCTTGCCGTCGTCGGCCTCGAAGATGATCGCGACCTTGTTCGGTTGCGTCTTGAGGTGACGGTCGAGACAGTTGTACGAGGCATTGAGCTCGCCGTCGTAGAACCAGCGGAAGAACGGCGCCTTGCTCTCGTCCAGCACTTTCGTGAACGGCTTCGACCAGACGAGCGTATCGCGCGCGAGCTTCGCCCAGAAGCCTTCGAAATCCTTCTCGGCCTCCGCGACCATCTTGCGGTAGGCCTCCATTCCGGAAATGTTGGCCTGCTTGACGTTCGCAGGCGAAGGCGGAAAGACGCGCTTTTCCTGCAGGACAGACTCGATCGTCGACGCCATGCTCCTCCTCCAAGGATGTACTTGCGCTTAGCCTTAGAATGCTACAACCAATGACGACCATCAAGCGCGCAGACCTGGTGCAGAGCGTCGCCGACGCGCTGCAGTTTATTTCGTACTACCACCCGGCCGATTACATCCGCGCGCTCGGTCGCGCATATGAGCGCGAGCAGTCTGGCGCCGCGAAGGACGCGATCGCGCAGATCCTCACCAACTCGCGCATGTGCGCCGAGGGCCATCGACCAATCTGCCAGGACACCGGCATCGTGAATGTGTTCCTTAAGGTCGGCATGAACGTGCGTTTCGACTTCGAGGACCTCGAAGCCGCGGTGAACGAAGGCGTCCGCAATGCCTATATGAATCCGGAGAACAAGCTGCGCGCCTCGGTGCTCGACGAATCTGATTTCGGCCGCAAGAACACCAAGGACAACACGCCCGCCGTGATCAGCGTGCAGCTCGTGCCGGGCAACAAGGTGACCGTCGACGTTGCCGCGAAGGGCGGCGGATCGGAGGCGAAGTCGAAGTTCGCGATGCTCAATCCCTCGGATTCGATCGTCGAGTGGGTTTTGAAGACCGTGCCGACAATGGGCGCGGGCTGGTGCCCGCCGGGAATGCTCGGCATCGGCATTGGCGGCACTGCCGAGAAGGCGATGCTGATGGCGAAAGAGTCGCTGATGGAACCGATCGACATGGCCGAGCTCAAGGCACGCGGCCCGAAGGACAAGGTCGAGGAAATGCGCGTCGAGCTGTATGACAAGGTAAACGCACTTGGCATCGGCGCGCAGGGCCTCGGCGGCCTATCTACAGTTCTCGACATCAAGATTCGCACCTACCCGGCTCACGCTGCGAATCGGCCGGTCGCGATGATTCCCAACTGCGCCGCGACGCGTCATGCTCATTTCGTTCTCGATGGCTCCGGCCCTGCTGAGCTCGAGGCCCCGAAGCTTTCTGACTGGCCCGCCGTTACGTGGACGCCAGATGCAAAGTCCCGCAAGGTCAATCTGGACACGCTCACTCGCGCCGACGTCGCATCTTGGAAGCCCGGCGAGCGCCTTCTCTTGAGCGGCAAGATGCTCACGGGTCGCGATGCCGCGCATAAGCGCATCCAGGACATGCTCGGTCGCGGCGAAAAGCTGCCGGTCGATTTCACGAACCGTGCGATCTACTACGTCGGGCCGGTCGATCCGGTGCGCGAAGAAATCGTCGGCCCCGCAGGCCCGACGACCTCTACGCGCATGGACAAGTTCACCGAGATGATGCTCGACAAGACTGGGCTTCTCGTCATGATCGGCAAGGCCGAGCGCGGTCCCGTCGCGATCGATGCCATTCGCAAGCACAAGGCCGCATACCTCATGGCCGTTGGCGGGGCCGCGTACCTCGTCGCCAAGGCGATCCGCAAATCGAGGGTGCTCGCATTCCAGGACCTCGGCATGGAAGCGATCTACGAGTTCGAGGTCCACGACATGCCGGTGACCGTTGCGGTCGACTCGAACGGTACTTCGGTACACACCACCGGCCCGGCGGAGTGGTCGAAGAAGATCGTCGAGCTGAAACTCCCCGTAACAGCTGCGTGAGCATCGACGTTCGTCCCCTGCCCGAGGCGGATCTCGCTTCGGCTGATCGTATTTTCCGTCTGGCGTTCGGCACCTTCATCGGCCTCAAGGATCCGCTCTCGTTCCGAGGTGATGCGGAGATGATCCGTACGCGCTGGCGCTCGCAGCCCGACGGTGCATTTGGCGCTTATCGAGACGGCGAACTCATCGGGTCCAGTATCGCCTCATGCTGGGGAAGCTTCGGCGTTTTCGGGCCAATCAGCGTTCATCCCGATCGGTGGGAAGGCGGCATTGGCCAGCGCCTGGCCGAACCGGCGATTGCCGCACTCGATCGCTGGGGCGTACGGCAGTCGGCTCTCTTTACCTTTGCGCAGAGTCCGAAGCACATAGCGCTCTACCAGAAGTTCGGCTTCTGGCCGCAGATGCTCACCTGCGTCATGGCGAAAGAAACCCTGAAGGCCAGCGCCGCCTTCGAACTCTGCAACGAGGCGGGGGCAGTCTCAGGCTGTGCCGCGGTCACAAATGCCGTCTTCCCGGGACTCGATACAGGCCGGGAGATCAAGGCGGTGCTCGAGCAAAAGCTGGGGGACATCGTTGTTCTTCGCGAGGAGGGAAAGATTCACGCCTTCGCCTTATGCCACGTCGGCAGAGGGAGCGAAGCCGGCTCCGGAGCAGCGTTCATCAAGTTCGGCGCAGTCCGTCCCGGTCATGGCGCACCTGGTGCTTTCCGACGCCTTGTCGCAGCCTGCGAATCGCTCGCCGTAGCGCGCGGTGCGAGCCGTCTCGTCGCTGGGGTGAACACGGCGCGCCGGTCGGCATATCGGATTCTCGTCGAATGCGGCTTCCGCGCATTCTTCAACGGTGTCGCCATGCAGCGGCCCGACGAGGTCGGATTCAATCATTCGGATTCCTGCGTGATCGATGACTGGCGCTGAGGTCTAAAATTCGAACATGACTGACATCGTGATTTGCGAAGTCGGGCCGCGGGACGGCCTGCAGAACGCCAAGCACCTGATGCCGACGAACGCGAAGAAGGAATGGATCCGCGCGCTCGCCGACGCTGGACTGAAGGAGATCGAAGTCGGCTCTTTCGTGCCGCCGAAGCTGATCCCGGCAATGGCAGACACCGCTGAGATCGTCGCCTACGCGCGCACTATCCCCGGCATCAAGGTCATCGCGCTGGCTCCGAACCTGAAGGGCTTCCAGCGCGCGCTCGAAGCGGGTGCGCAGAAGGTCACCTTCCCGGTCTCGGCAAGCCGCCAGCACAGCGAGTCGAACGTACGCATGACGCCGGACCAGATGGTCGAGGAAGTGCGCAAGTGTGCACAACACCCGCATGCCGGCGTGGAGATCGAAGGCGCCGTATCGACCGCCTTCGGCTGCACGATGCAAGGCACCGTGCCCGAGGAGGATGTGCTCCGCATTGCGACCAAGCTAGCCGAGTTCTGCGACTCGGTCGCGCTCGCCGACACCGTTGGATACGCCAATCCTGTTCAGGTGCGTCGTGTCTTTGCGAAGGTTAAGAAGGCCATCGGCAACAAGCTCGAAGGCGCGCATTTCCACAATACGCGCGGCCTCGGTCTCGCCAACGCGCTCGCCGCCTACGAAGAAGGCGTGCGCAGCTTCGACAGCTCGCTCGGCGGACTCGGCGGCTGCCCCTTTGCGCCAGGTGCGAGCGGGAACGTCATCACCGAGGACCTCGTCTTCATGTTCGAGGCGATGGGGGTCTCGACTGGCATCGACCTCGACAAGCTGATGACCGCGCGCAAGATCATGGTCCAGGTGCTGCCGCAGGAGCAGACCTACGGCCACTTCGCGCTCGCCGGCGTGCCCAAAGGATTCCGTGCCGCTGCTTGAAGGTGTGCGCGTAGTCGAATTCGCGCACATGGTGATGGGCCCGACCTGCGGGCTCACGCTTGCCGATCTCGGCGCCGAAGTCATCAAGGTCGAGCCGCTCGAAGGCGACAACACCCGCCGGCTCGACCACGCGGGCGCCGGCTTCTATCCGGTCTTCAACCGCAACAAGAAAAGCTTCGCCGTCGACCTCAAGCACCCGGAGGGAAATGCGCTCGTCCTGAAGCTCATCGAGAAGAGTGACGTGCTCACCGAAAATTTCCGACCCGGTGCCCTCGACAAGCTCGGCTTCTCCTATAAGCAGCTGAAGGAGCGCAACCCGCGCCTCATCTACTGCTCGCTCAAAGGATTCCTCAAGGGGCCATACGAGCACCGCGCCGCGCTCGATGAGGTCACCCAGATGATGGGCGGCCTTGCCTACATGACGGGACTGCCCGATCGGCCATTGCGCGCGGGATCCTCGGTGATCGACATCCTGGGTGGCACCTTCGCCGCCCTCGGCATCGTCTCGGCGCTGCACGAGCGCGCGAAGACCGGCAAAGGAAAGCGCGTCACCTCCGCGCTCTTCGAGACGACCGCGCTCCTCGTCGCGCAGCACATGGCTCAGTTCGAACTCACGGGCGAGGCGCCGCCGCCGATGTCGGTGAAGCGCCCCGCCTGGGGCGTCTACGACATCTTCCAGACCAAGGACGGGCAGCTCTTCGTCGGTGTGGTGACCGATACGCAGTGGCAGATCTTCTGCCGCGAGTTCAACGAGCCTGAGCTTGCGGCCGATGCGCGCCTCAAGACCAATGGGATGCGGGTCAAGGAACGCAGCTGGCTGATTCCCCGTCTTGCCGAGAGCATGAAGCGCTATACGAAGGATGAGCTCGCCGCGCACCTCGAGCGCATCGGGCTGCCATTTGCGCCGATCGCCAAGCCCTGGGACCTGCTCAACGACGCCCACCTCAAGGCCTCGAGTGGCCTAATTCCAACCAAAGCACGCGGCAAAACCATCTCCGTGCCCGCGCTACCGCTGGAATTCGACGGCAAGCGTCTCGCGAAGCGCGCCGATCCGCCGGAGATCGGCCAGCACACGGCAGAAGTGCTGAAGGAACTTGGCTGCTCGGCCGCCGAGATCAAGCGGCTTACCGAGCAGCACATCGTCCGCTAGCTCAGTTCATCTTGCACTGATCGACGTAGGCGTCGCCGCGGTTCGTGAGGACCGTGCCGAGCGTCTTGTGCGCGATCTGCCCGCTGGCGTCCTTGCCGACGACCTGCAGGTAGTAGTTCTGGATCGGGAACTGGTTGCGGTTGAATTTGAACTCGCCGCGCACGCTCTTGAAGTCGGCGGCGCGAAGCGCCGCGCGGACCGCGTCCTTGTCCTCAATCTTGCCCTTTACCTTGCTGATCGCCGAATCGATGAGGAGCGCCGTGTCATAGCCTGACGCGGCATAGCCGGTCGGCAGGCGCTTGTACTCCTTCTCGAACTCCGCGACGAATTTCTTGTTCGCCGGATTATCGAAGTCGATCGACCAGTGCCCGACGCTGAAGAGGCCGAGCATCGGATCGCCTACCGCACGGATGATGTCCTGGTCGGCGCCCCATAGCGGCACGACGAGCTGCATGTCCTTCGACATGCCGGCGGCGACGAATTGCTTGATGAAGTTGATGCCCATGCCGCCCGGCAGGAAAACGTAAAGCGCCTGCGGCTGCTTGGCGCGGATCTGAGAGAGCTCGGCGGCATAGTCGAGCTGGCCGAGCTTCGTGTACATCTCCTCGACGAGCTTGCCCTTGTACATGCGCTTGAACCCGGTACCCGCGTCCTGGCCGCCGACGTAGTTCGGCGCGAGGAAGATCGCGTTCTTGATTCCCTTGGAGTTCATGTACTCGCCGGCGGCTTCGCTGTAGGCCTCGCTCGGCCAGGACGCAGCGAAGAAGAACGGATTGCATTGCGCGCCCGTAAATTGCGCGGGCCCCGCGTTGGGCGAGATATAGAACACCTTGTTCTCGATTGCGTCGGGAGCGATAGCGATGACGATGTTCGAGAAGACACCGCCTGTCATGAAGTCGACCTTGTCGAGCTTGAGGTAACGCTCGGCGAACTGCTTGGCGAGCTCCG
>JAFARH010000429.1 GCA_019245555.1 Betaproteobacteria bacterium | reverse complement strand
GCGGAGGTGAAGACAATCCTGCCGGACCCGTTCTATGGCCCGGCGTTCCACGACCAGCCAGTGCTCGCGGTCGACAAGGTGCGCTACGTTGGCGAGCCGGTCGCGGTAGTGCTCGCGTCCGACCCGCATGTCGCGGAAGAGGCGGTGCACCTGATCACCGCTGATTACGAGGAGCTGCCTGCGGTGTACGACGAGGTGGAGGCGATGACCTCAAAGGCGATCGTGCACGCCGAGCTCAAGCCGGCGGGCACGTTCCCGGATCTAAAGCACCTGAAGGGCAAGAAGGACACCAACATCGCGCTCGACTTCCGTTTGCGCCGCGGCGACGCGGCGAAGGCGATGAAAGGCGCTGATCGCGTTGTCGAGCACCGCTTCCGCACGCAGCAGGTGATGCATACGCCGCTCGAGCCCCTCGTGTCGGTCGCCGAATCCACCGACAGCTCGATCACCATCCACACAGCGTCGCAGAGCCCGTCGTTCGTGCGCATCGAGATTGCGCGGCTACTTGGCTGGTCGGAAAACAGAGTTCGAGTCCGTGTGCCGTTCCTGGGCGGCGGCTTCGGCGCAAAGCTCTACATCAAGCTCGAAGCGCTGGTCGCGGTGTTGTCTCTCCTTACGCACCGGCCGGTGAAGATATCGCTCACCATGGAAGAGCAGTTCTTCACGATCACCAAGCACGCCAGCACCTTCCGCATTAAGACCGGCGTGACGAAGGACGGGCGCATCGTCGCGCGCGATTGCGAGGTGTGGTGGAACGGCGGCGCCTACGCCGACATCGGACCGCGTGTGACGCAGAAATCGGGCTTCACCGCACCTGGCCCTTACGACATCGAGAACGTCTCGATCGATTCCTACGCCCTCTATACGAACCTGCCGCCCGCGGGCGCTTTGCGGGGCTTCGGCATTCCGCAGCTCGTCTGGGCATACGAGAGCCACACCGACATGCTGGCGCGCGAGCTCGGCATTGACGCGGTCGAGTTCCGTCGAAAGAACCTCCTTCGCGAAGGCCGGCCGCAGGCCACCGGCACGAAGATGAAGGACGCGGCGATCGAGAAGGTGCTCGAGCGCACCGCCGCGCTCATCGATTGGGGCAAGCCCCTCGACCGCGGGACGGGCACCATCAAGCGCGGTCGCGGTATTGCCGTTGGCTTCAAAGCGTGCATCTCCAATACGACGTCGCTCGCCGCGGTGGGCGTCAATGCCGACGGCAGCTGCACCGTCTATACGAGCTGTGTCGACATGGGGCAGGGCTCGGACACGGCGATGGCGCAGATAGCGGGCGAGGTGCTCAATGTCCCGACCGAAGCGGTGACGGTCGTGCATTCCGATACCGACGTCACGCCATTCGACATGGCAACGCTCGGATCACGCTCGCTCTTCCATAGCGGCAACGCCGTGAAGCTCGCCGCCGAGGACGCGAAGAAGCAGTTGATGAAGCTGCGCGAAGAGCTGAGTCTGCCGGCCGATTGCCCAGTGGCGGACGTATTCAAGAAAAAGTACGGCATGCGCGCCGGCTCGGTCATGGGCGCTGGCAACTTCATCCCGCCCTACACGCCGCCGGATGAGAACGGCCAGACCGATAACGCGACTCCGTTCTGGATGGTGGGCGCGACCGGCGTCGAGATCGAAGTGGATACCGAAACCGGGCGCCTGCGTGTGACGAAGATGGTGAACGTGGCCGACGTCGGCACGCCGATCAATCCGCGCATCGTCGAGACGCAGCTTTCGGGCGGCGCGATCATGCAGCTCGGTTTCACGTTATTCGAGAAGATGCTTTTCGACGCCGAGGGTCAGTTGAGGAACGCGTCCTTGGCGGAGTACAAGATTCCCGGGCTCCTCGACCTGCCGGGGGAAATGGTGAACGAAGCGGTGGTCGCCGAGCAGCGCGGCGGCCCTTTCGGTGCGAAAGGCGTCGGCGAGACCGCTACCTTCGGCGTGTCGCCGGCGATCGCGAACGCGATCCACGATGCAGTCGGCGTGCGGCTGACTGAGCTGCCGATGAATCCGGAAGCGGTCTATATGGCGCTCAAGAAATGAGACGGCAGATCCAGTTCAAGCTGAACGGGGACGCGGTCGAAGCGCAGGTCGCGCCGCACGAAACGCTGGTCGAGGTCCTGCGCGACGCATTCGGCCTTCACGGCGCTCGTGAGAGCTGCGGACAGGGCCTCTGTGGCTGTTGCACGGTACTCGTGAACGGTACTGCGGTGTCCGGATGTCTCTACCTGGCGGCGCTGGCCGAGGGCGCCGATGTGCAGACGGTGGAGGGCTCGAGAGAGCTCGATGCCGTGCAGGAAGCATTCATTGAGCGGGGTGCGGCCCAGTGCGGTTTCTGCACGCCGGGATTCATTCTCATGACGCGGCAACTGCTGGATGAGCATCCGGATCCGAGCGAAGACGAAATACGGCACTACCTGTCCGGGAACCTGTGCCGCTGCGCGGCCTATCCGGAAATCATCGAGGCCGTGAAGCTCGCGGCAAAAAAGAGGAGGCAGTCATGATCATGAAATGGACCATCGGCGTCGCGGCTGTGGCGTTCGTGGTGATTGCACAGGCGCAGGACTATCCGGCGAAGCCGATCCGCATCCTCGTGCCGTTCGCGCCGGGAGGCGCCGTCGACACGAGCACGCGGATCCTCACGCAGAAGATGACCGAGCGGCTCAATTGGAACTTTGTCGTGGAAAACCGACCGGGCGGCAACGGCTTCATCGCCACTACGGCGGTCGCGAAGTCACCGGCGGATGGCTACACGCTCCTGATGGCCCATACCGGCGAATTTGCGGTTAATCCGGCGCTCTTCGCCGAGGTGCCTTACGACCTCGAGCGCGACTTCGTTCCGATCACGATGGTGAGCGACGCGCCGATGCTCTACCTCGCTAAATCCGCCGCGAGTTTCAATAACTTCCAGGAGCTCGTGCGCGAGGCGAAGGCGAAGCCCGGCACGATCACGTTCTCCTCGGCCGGCAACGGCAGCATCAATCACCTGGCCGGCGAGTGGCTGGCCCTCGCGGCGGGGATCAAGCTGCAGCACGTTCCCTATAAGGGCGGGGCACCTGCCGCGCAGGCGGTGGGCGCAGGCGACGTCGATTTCGGCGTGATGGCCGTTCCGGGGGCAACGCCGTTCCTCAAGTCCGGCAAAGGCAAGGTGATCGGCATCACGACGGCGAAAAAGTCGCCGTTGAATCCCGACTGGGCGACGCCACGCGATGGAGGCATCCAGGACCTCGATGCGTCGATCTGGGTGGGCCTCTTCGCGCCCAAGGGCACGCCGCAACCGG
>JAFARH010000320.1 GCA_019245555.1 Betaproteobacteria bacterium | reverse complement strand
GAGGGACATGACGGGGCGGGAAAGCGTCTAAGTGTACCCAAATCGCCGCTAGAATTTCGCCCTTCCCGATGCGCACGCTTTTCGTCACCACGGCGTTGCCCTACGCCAATGGCCCGTTCCATATCGGCCACATCATGGAGTACATCCAGGCCGACATCTGGGTGCGCTACCAGCGCATGCAGGGGAATGCGGCGCATTTCGTCGGCGCCGAAGACGCGCACGGCGCGCCGATCATGCTCGCGGCGGAAAAAGCTGGAAATACGCCCGAGGCGTTCATCGGCGAGATCGCGCGCGGCCGCAAGCCCTACCTCGATGGCTTCCACATCGCCTTCGACAATTGGCACTCGACGCACTCGCAGGAGAACACAGAGCTCTCGCAGGATATCTACCGTCGCTTGAAGAAGGCGGGGCTGGTTTACGAGAAGCCGGTCGAGCAGCTATTCGATCCGGTAAAGGGCATGTACCGCGCCGACCGCTACGTCAAAGGCGAATGCCCGAACTGCGGCGCGAAGGACCAGTACGGCGACGCATGCGAGAACTGCTCGAGCGTCTACCCGGCCACCGCGCTCAAGAATCCTTATTCGACGCTCACCGGCGCGAAGCCCGTGGTGAAGAGCTCGCCGCATCACTTCTTCCGTCTGTCGGACCCGAAGTGCAAGACGTTTATCCGCGCCTGGCTCGAGACGCCGGGTCGGCTGCAGCCGCAGGTCGTCAACAAGGCGAAGGAGTGGCTCGACGGCGTTGGCGACAAGGCGCTCGCCGATTGGGACATCTCGCGCGATCCGCCCTACTTCGGCATCCGCATTCCCGACATCGCCGAGGAGAAATACCTCTACGTTTGGTTGGACGCGCCGATTGGCTACCTCGCTTCGCTGAAGAACTACTGCGCGAAGAAGGGCATCGACTTCGAGAAGTTCCTGCAGGACCCGAATCTCGAGCAGATCCACTTCATCGGCAAGGACATCATCTACTTCCACACATTGTTCTGGCCGGCGATGCTCGAGTTTGCGGGCAAGCCCTACAAGGTGCCCGATCACGTGTACGTGCACGGCTTCATCACCGTTTCGGGCGACAAGATGTCTAAGTCGCGCGGCACAGGCATCAGCCCGCTGCGCTACCTCGAGCTCGGCATGAACGCCGAGTGGCTGCGCTATTACATCGCCGCCAAGCTCAATGCCAATGTCGAGGACCTCGATTTCAACCCCGAGGATTTTCTCGCGCGCGTTAATAGCGACCTGGTCGGCAAGTACGTAAATATCGCCGCGCGCGCGGCGGCTTTTATTTCGCGGCAATTCAACGGCGAGCTTTTCGATTTTGGAGAAGAACCGTCGGTCAATTGGGCTGACGCCATTGCGGCGGATGACGCAATCGCGGCGGCTTATGAGGGGCGCGAATTAGGCAAGGTTGTACGCGATGCCATGGCGATCGCTGACCGAATTAATCAGCACTTCGATCACGCCAAGCCATGGGAGTTAGCGAAAGATCCGACGAGACAAGCGGAGCTACATCGAACCTGCAGCGACGCCATCTACGGATTCTTCGTGCTAACGGTCTACCTGGCACCGATCCTACCGGCCACAGCACGGCGCGTCGCGGCTGAACTTTTTGGCATCGATCGTGCATTGACGTTTGAAGACCGCAAACAGCGCCCGCGACGAATTCGAGCGTTCAAACACCTCATTACCCGGGTCGAGCGGAAGCAACTCGATCAGCTGTTCGACATCGCCTCGGTGCCGCAACCGTCAGCGCCGCAGCGCCACGCCGAGCAGCAGCAGCACACCGCCAAGGAGCACGCAGTGGACACGATCGGCATCGACGACTTCAACAAGCTGGATCTGCGAGTGGCACGCATCACGCGCGCGGAACTGGTCGAGGGAGCCGACAAGCTGCTCAAGCTCACGCTCGACATGGGCGGCTCGACCCGCACCGTCTTCGCGGGCATCAAGTCGGCCTATGCGCCCGAAAAGCTGGAAGGCAAGCTCGCTGTCGTAGTGGCGAATCTTGCGCCGCGCACGATGAAGTTCGGTATCTCCGAAGGGATGGTGCTGGCCGCCTCATGGGACAAAACCACTGCGGCAGGCGATGGCCCGGGCATATTCCTCGTTTCGCCGGATTCCGGGGCGGCACCCGGCATGCGCGTGAAATAACGTGTGAAATAAAATAGCCAGACTATGGAGAGCTCTGGCCGCACGCTCGTCTGCAGCGTGCTTTTCCTCGACATCGTCGAGTACTCCAAGAAGCCGGTTTCCGACCAGCTGCACATCAAGCAGGAGTTCAATCGCGTCCTGCAGAAGGCGCTCGAGCAGGTGCCGCCGCGCGATCGCATCATCCTCGACACGGGTGACGGCGCCGCGGTGACTTTCATGGGTGATCCGGAGGACGCGCTCTTCGCGGCGATGGCGGTGCGCGACAGTGCGGGTGCGCTTGCCGTGCGACTGGGCGTGAATCTCGGTCCGGTGCGCCTGGTGAAGGATCTGAACGGGCAGATGAACATCATCGGCGACGGCATCAACGTTGCGCAGCGCGTGATGAGCTTCTCGCAGCCGGGCCAGCTGCTCGTCTCGCGCTCGTTCTACGAGGTGGTCTCGTGCCTGTCGCGCGATTACGCCAATCTCTTCCACCATGAGGGCGCGCGCACGGACAAGCACGTGCGCGAGCATGACGTTTATTCGGTCGTCGGAGGTACGCCCGCAAGCAAGCGCCTCGGCGACACAGTGACGCAATCGCTCGATGGCGAAGCGCCCGCGCACTGGATTTCGCGCGCTGGACCGCTCGGGTTGCGGCACTCGGCGCTCGTCGCGGCCGGCGTGCTTCTCGCGGTCCTCGTCGCAGGCGGGGTCGGCGCCCGTGCGCTCCTCGAACCGGCTGCCGAAGCGCCCGCGTCCGTGGCGGCTGCGCAGTCTCCAGCACCAGTGGCGGCCGTGCCAGCAGCGCCAACGGCACCGAAGGCGGAAACTCCAGCGAAGAAACTCATCGCCCGCGTGGAGAAGCGAGCCGATAAGCACACCCCGCCTGCCGGCGCGGGCAAGGTGGAGCTCGCCATCGCCCCGTGGGGCGAGGTGCTGGTCGACGGCAAGAGCCGCGGCCTGAGCCCGCCGCTCCGCGCACTCGACTTACCCGCCGGTGCGCATACCATCGAGGTACGAAACTCAAAATTCCCGGTGCGCGTCGAGAAAGTGCAGGTCAAAGCTGGCGAAGCGGTCAAGATCGAGCACCGCTTCCGATGACGCTGCGCGCGTTCATTCTTGCGATCCTGGCAATCGCGCTCCCCGCCTGCTCCACTGTTGGCGATCTCATTCAGCC
>JAFARH010000234.1 GCA_019245555.1 Betaproteobacteria bacterium | reverse complement strand
GCCGCTCGCCGCCGGCTCTGGCGGGCGCGAGCTGCGCGCGGCGGTGACCAAGACCTGGCTGCCGGCGCTGGAGGAGTTCCGGCCCGAGATGGTTTTCTTTTCAGCCGGTTTCGACGCGCATGCCGAGGACGACATGGCGATGCTGCGGTTCAACGACGGCGATTACGCGTGGGTCACCGAGCAGGTGAAGTCGGCGACCGATCGGCACACCGGCGGTCGCATCGTCTCCATGCTCGAAGGCGGCTACGCGCTAAGCGCTCTCGGCCGGAGCGCCGTGCAACACGTCCGCGTGCTCGCCGGCCTCAATACCTGAATTCCGGACAACGTCCGTAATTATTCTGAATTACGTACTTAGTACCGAATCGAGTTCTAGTCGCGCCGCCTCCGCGAACGACGCGTTCTCGGCCGACGCAATGCGCACGGTCGGGGCCTCGTTTAGCCGGGCATAGTTTTTCGTCGACGAACGCTTGTAGGCGGGATCGTAGTGCTGCACGAGCAGCCGCTCGACGAATTCGCGCCACTTGCCGGCTGCGGCGAGCGCCTTCCATTCGTTGATGCGCTCGCGGCCGTGCAGTGCGACGAGGCAATCGAGCTGCGCATTCAGCGCGCCGCGGTCTTCGAGGAAGTGGCGGTATTCCGCGAGCAACAGAGCGACGCGAGTCGCGGTGTCCGTATCGAGCGCGAGGCATCGCGAGGCGCGCATGCGCTCCATCAGCGCCTCGGGCACCTGGATCTGGCCGATCTTCTTGGATTCGGCTTCCACAAAAACAGGCTTCGCGCGATCGAAATTTTCGAGCTCGGCGAGAACCTGGCTTTCGAACCATTTCTGCGACGGTTGCGGCTCGTTGGGGAGGCTGCCCAGCACGGAGCCGCGATGCGCAGCGAGCGCTTCGAGATCGAGCACTTGCGCGCCAGCTTCGGCGAGTGCAGCGAGAAAACGGCTCTTGCCGCTGCCCGTGGGGCCGTGCACGACGATGAATTCGAGCTGCGAGGGCCGGGTCGCTAATTCATCGACCACCCAGCGCCGATAGGCGCGATAACCGCCTTCGAGCGTTTTCGCGTCCCAGCCCACTTCCCTCAGGATGTGCGCCATTGCGCCCGAGCGCTTGCCGCCGCGCCAGCAATAGACGAGCGGTCGCCAGCCTTTCTCTTTCCCCCTGAACCGCTGCTCGATGTGCCGAGCAACGTTCTGTGCGATCAATGCGGCGCCGAGCTTTTTGGCCTCAAAAGGCGACACCTGCTTATAGAGCGTGCCCACTTCGGCGCGCTGCGCATCGTCGAGCACCGGCGCAGAGACCGCGCCGGGAATGTGGTCGAGCGCGTATTCCGACGGCGTGCGCGCGTCGATGATCGCGTCGAAATCCTTGAAATTCATGCAGGCCTACTATAACGTCGCAGGTCCCGATGTTCATCCTCGAGCGCCTCACTTCCGCGAGCTGCCGTTCGCTTTCAGCGATGATCGGCTGCGCGATTTCGAGCGGTCATCGAGGCCGCGGTGGGCAATCGGGCAGTCCCGACGACGCGGCGTACGCTACCTTCCCGGTCGCGCTCCGCCGTCGTTGTCCCTCCCCAGGAGCGATCTCATGAACCGCAGAAATTTCCTCAAGTCCACCTCCGCAGTCGCAGTTGCCCAGTCTCTTGCCTGGCGCGCCGCGTTCGCGGCCGACGAGTGGCGCACGTTCGAGACGGTAACGCGTGTCGAAGTGAAAGACTCCTTTGGCATCGCACGCGCCTGGGTGCCGCTGCCGCTCGAGATGGACACGAGCTGGCAGAAGGCGGTGGGCAACAGCTGGAGCGGCAATGCAAAGAGCGCCGAGGTGAAACACGACGGCAAGTACGGCGTCTCCATGCTCTACGCCGAGTGGAGCGAAAAGGAAATGAACCCGGTGATCGAGGTGACGAGCCGCTTCATGACGCGCGACCGGGCGACGGATTTCTCCACGTCCGACAAATCGATCGATCTCTCGGCCGCCGACCGGCAGTTCTTCACCGCGCCGACCGAGCTGATTCCCACCGATGGCATCGTGAAGAAGATGGCGCTCGACATCACGAAGGGCGCGAAGAACGACGTGGACAAGTCTCGCGCCATCTATGAGTGGATCGTCGACAACACGTTCCGCGATCCGAAGACCCGCGGCTGCGGCGTGGGCGACGTGAAGTCGCTCCTCGAGAGCGGCAACCTCGGCGGCAAGTGCGCCGACCTGAACGCTCTCTATGTCGGCCTGTCGCGCTCGATTGGCATTCCGGCGCGCGACGTTTATGGCATCCGCGTGGTGCCCTCGAAGTACGGCTACAAGAGCCTCGGCGCCGGCACGGCGAACATCACCAAGGCACAGCACTGCCGCGCCGAGTTCTTCGCGCAGGGCTATGGCTGGGTCGCGGTCGATCCGGCCGATGTGCGTAAGGTCGTGCTCGAAGAACCGCCCGGCAACCTGCCGATCAACGACGAGAAGGTGGTCGCCGCGCGGAAGCGCCTCTTCGGCAGCTGGGAAATGAACTGGCTCGCCTACAACATGGGCCACGACGTCAAGCTGCCGAACGCGAGCAAGGCGCCGAAGCTGCCGTTCCTCATGTACATCAACGCCGAGGCCGATGGCGAGCTGCGTGACCAGCTCGAGCCCGACAGCGTGCGTTACACCATCACCGCGCGAGAGATAACGGTTTAGTGCTGCGGCTCGTTCTCGCGCTATTGCTCGCTGGCGCTGCAATCCTTGCGCCGGCGGCGGAGCTCAAGCCCTGGGAAGGCGGCGCGACGCCAACGCTCGCGCTCGAGGATCTGCAGGGCAAGGCGCACGACTTGGGCGAGTTCAAAGGCAAGGTCGTGCTGGTGAATTTCTGGGCCACATGGTGCGAGCCTTGTCGTGCCGAGATGCCGTCGATCGATCGCCTGCGCAAGTCGCTTAAGGGCAAGCCCTTCGAGGTGCTGGCGGTGAACATGGCCGAGCCCCTTTCGCGCATCGAGAAGTTCAGCGAGACCATGCCGCTCGGCTTTCCGCTCTTGCGCGATCGCGACGGCTCAGTGAGCAAGACGTGGAAGGCAAAGCTGCTGCCGGCGAGCTACCTCATCGGGCGCGACGGCCGCATCCATTACGTCGCTTACGGCGAGCTCGACTGGACGAGCGAGCCCGTGCGCAAGCGCGTCAACGAACTCCTTCAGTGAACCACTTCGCGCACGACGGCAGCGAGCGACGCTCGCTCCGCCGCGGGCGCAAAGAGCTTGCGGCGAGCACCCAGCGCTCTCTTCAGCGACCGATACCACTTCGCGTCGTTAACCGCCCGCTCCAGCAGCTTGGCAAGCGCTGCATCGTCGGTGAGCGGGAAGTACCCGGGGTAGTCCGCACCCAGCATGCCGATATTTCCCGAGACGTGCGACGCGATTACCGGTGTGCCGATGCGCGCAGCCTCTGCCACCACGTTCGCGCCCCCTTCCATCACCGAGCTCACAACGAGCACATGGCTCTTCGCCATCCAGCCGAGCGCCTTGGCGTGCGTCATGCCGCCGAGCCAGCGGTAGCGCGGCTCGCGCGACATCCAGGCTTCGGCCTCGTTGGCAAGGTTCGCGTTGAGCGATTCCCCGACCTGCACGACTTCGATCGCTTGTCCCGGCAGCCGCGCGAGCGCCGCGACGGCGCGC
>JAFARH010000181.1 GCA_019245555.1 Betaproteobacteria bacterium | reverse complement strand
CAGCGCCCCCTCCATCGCGATCGGGTAATGCACCCCGCGTCCGAGGAAGAGCGCGTGCTCGCAGCGGGCGAACTTCGCCGCCCACGCCGCCATCTCCGGCTCCGCACGCAGCGCGCCGGCAATCCACGCCGGCAGCTGGCGCAGCGCTTCGAGCATCTGGGTCTCTTTGTCCTTCGGCAGCCGCCCACGCTGCTTAGCCAATACGAGCGCCAGCACGAAGAGCGATGCGAGCTGTGCGGTGAACGCCTTGGTAGACGCGACGCCGATCTCGGGCCCGGCGCGCGTCAGGAAGCGCAGGTTGGACGCCCGGATCAGTGCCGACTCCGGCACGTTGCAGATGGCGAGCGCGTTGGGCTGGCCCAGCGCGCGGGCGTGGTGAAGCGCGGCGATGGTGTCGGCGGTCTCGCCGGACTGCGAGATCACGACGACCAGGGAGCGGGGATTCGGCACGGTCTCGCGATAGCGGTACTCGCTAGCGATCTCCACGTTGCAGGGAAGGCCGGCGAGGCTCTCGATCCAGTAACGCGCAACGACGCCGGCGTGATAGCTCGTGCCGCAGGCGAGCATCAGCACCTGGTCCGTGTTGGCGAAGATCTGCTCGGCATCGGCGCCGAATACGCCAGGCTGGATGCTGGCCGCGTTCGCGACGCACTCGAGCGTTGCCGACACGGCGGCGGGCTGCTCGAAGATCTCCTTCTGCATGTAGTGCCGGTAGGTGCCGAGCTCGATCGCATCGGCGGCGAGCTGGCTCACATGCAGCGGGCGCTCGACCACGTGGCCGCGCGCATCGACGATGTGCACGCGCTCGAGCGTCACCCGCGCGCAGTCGCCTTCCTCGAGATAGATCATGCGGCGCGTCACCTGCAGCAGCGCCGCGGTATCGGAGGCGGCGAAGTTCTCGCCGTCGCCCAGGCCAAGGAGCAGCGGCGCGCCCATTCGCGACACGACCATCAGCGATGGGTCGTCGCTGGCGATGACGGCGATGGCATACGCACCGACGAGCTGCTGCGTGGAACTACGCACCGCCTGGAAGAGGTTCGCGCCCAGCTTGAGATGCGAGTGCACGAGGTGCGCGATGACCTCGGTATCGGTATCGGAGCTGAACTCGTAGCCAAGCGCACGAAGCTTGGCTCGCATCTCCTCATGGTTCTCGATGATGCCGTTATGGACGACCGAGACGCCGCCCGACATGTGCGGATGGGCGTTGCGCTCGGAAGGCACGCCGTGCGTTGCCCAGCGCGTATGGCCGATGCCGATGGTGCCGTGCAGGTTCCGCTCGCCGGCCAGCTTCTCGAGCTGGGCCACGCGACCGCAGGAGCGAAGGCGTTGCATGGAGCCGTTGATGACGGCGACGCCAGCCGAGTCGTAGCCGCGGTACTCGAGGCGCTTGAGCCCCTCGAGCAGGATCGGCACGACGTTGCGGTTGGCTATGGCTCCGACGATTCCACACATAGCGTTTTCTTTCGCATGAAGAGGACAGCGCACACGGCGGCCGCGGCCGCCGCATCGGTGACGAAATCGAGGAACTCGGCGCTGCGCAGCGGCAGGAAGATCTGGTGCACCTCGTCGAAGGCGCCGAAGAAGATCACGGCGAGGAGCACCGCGACCGGCGCGCGGCCGTTCGTGCCGCGCCACAAGAGGGCAGTGATGGTGGCGAACACGGTGAAGTGCGCCACCTTGTCCCAGCCAGTCGGGATCGGGTGCGAGGTCACGAAGAGCAGCGCGACCATGATGGCGCTGCCGGCCGCGAGGCAGACGAACCGGTCAATAGGCATTCTGCTTCCTCAGCACCACGACCACCGTCTTCAGCACGATCTGAAGGTCGAGGAGCACCGACCAATTGCGCAAGTAGGCGAGGTCGTACTCGATCCGGCCCTTCATCTTGTCGACGGTCTCGGTCTCGCCGCGGAAACCGTTCACCTGGGCAAGCCCGGTGATACCCGGGCGCACCTTGTGCCGGATCATGTAGCCGCGGATCAGCTTCCTATAGAGCTCGTTATGGGCCACCGCATGCGGCCGCGGCCCGACCACGCTCATCCGGCCCTGCAGCACGTTGATGAACTGCGGCAGCTCGTCGAGCGAGGTCTTGCGAAGGAAAGCGCCGAACTTGGTGATGCGCGCGTCGTTCTTGGTGGCTTGACGGACGACGTCGCCATCCTCGGCGACCGTCATGGTGCGGAACTTGTAGACCACGATCTTCCGGCCGTCGACGCCGTAGCGGCGCTGCTTGAAGAGGATCGGGCCGGGCGAGGACATCTTCACGCCAATGCCGATCGCGATCAGGATCGGCGTGATCAGTACCAGGATCGCGCTGGCGAGAATGAAATCGCTGAGCCGTTTTATGAGACCGTTAAACCCGTAGAACGGCGTCTCGCACACCGCGACGACCGGCAGGTCGCCGATCGAGTCGACCCGGGCCTGGATCAGGTCGAAGACGAAGATATCCGGCACGAAGTAGATCGAGCAGGTCGTGTCGTGCAGCTCTTCGAGGATCTTGAGGATGCGCGGCTGCGAAGCCATCGGCAGCGCGATGTAGATGATCTCGATATTGTTCGCGCGGACATAGTCGCCGAGCGCCGAGAGGGGACCGAGCACCTTTTCGTTGATCCGGTTGCTGCCGCGGTCGTCGAAATAGCCGACGAAGCGCACGCCGTGCACGTGGCTCGCACGCAGGCGCGCGGCGAGGCCGCGGCCAAGGTCATTGGCCCCGGCGATCACCGCGTTCTTGCGCAGGCCTTCGACGGCAAGGATGCGCGGCAGGATTTGCGGCAGCGCACGATGCGCGGCGAAGAGCGCTATGGGCGTGCTGAGCGCCCAGGCGAGGAGCATGCGCTGGTCGAACGCACCGAGCGTCCGGGAGGCCCACCCGAGGAGCACCAGGAGGCCGACGATCGCCACCCAGCCGGTCACGATGTCGAGCATCAGCTCGCCGGCGCTGCCGGTCTCCCTTGCGAGGCTGCCCGGAAAGGTCAGCGCGAAGACGAGGAGCGAGAGGATCAGGCACGCACCGTCGAAGCGCCCGCCAAATGCCGACGCCGCCGCGGCGAGCGTGGCTATGGAGACGAGAGGATCGACCGCGGCCTGCAGCAGTGCGCCGGGACCCGGCTGGCTGTGCAGGAGACGCGTTTCACGGGTGGCTTGCAAGACCGGAGGAGGTTAGGCCACCACCGTTCAACCACGATGTTGCGAGCACAGTCCGTTTGTAGCCTCAGCGGACTAGCGTTTTGCCATACAGCCGTTCGAACTACGTACTAATACCAGGGACTATATTGCCCAGCCTATGACCACCGCACTCTCTACGACAGAAACCGCACAGGCAGCTCCCATGCTGCCGGGCAGTGCGGAGGCCAAGCCGACCGACGCACGCTCTGCAGCCACCGACTTCCTGCAGATCGAGTCGATTGTTCTCAACCTGGATGCTTCGCTGCGCGTTCATGCGCGGGCGCACTTCTTCAGCTGGACACAGGGCCTGCTGCAAAGCCTGATCCGGCACGAGCTCCTGATCTGCACGCTGTGCCTCGGCAAGCCGCCGGCCTTCCGCGCCGACGGCTTCTCGATGACCACGCCGGAGCCGAATCTCTTCAGCGACATGTTCCTGCGCGACACGGCAGTTGCGCCGGCGCTGCTGAAAGCCTGGGAAGAGCGCCGCTATCAACCCGTAATCGTCGACGTTGGCCCGGCCAATCCTCTGGGCAGCGGCGGCTTCACCCGCGAACTGGAACGGCTGGGCGCGACCCAGCTTCTCGTGCACGGCATCCATGACGCCGAAGGGCGTGCGATCAGCCTCTTTATCTTCGCCTGCCGTCCGGGCAGCGCAGCGCAGCGCCAGGCCTATCTCGTGCAGCTCCTCGCGCCGTCGCTGCACGCCGCCTGGATCCGCACGCAGCTTACGAAGCGCGCGGAAACGAACGGCGACAAGGCCTCGGGCGGCAGCATCCTCACCGTCCGCGAGCTCGACATCCTCAAGTGGATCTATCTCGGGAAGAGCAACTTCGAGATCGGCGCCATCCTCAAGATCAGCCCGCTCACCGTGAAGAACCACGTGCAGAAGATCCTGCGGAAACTCAACGTCGTGAACCGCACGCAAGCGATCGGCAAGGCGCTCGAGCTGCGCATCCTGAACCCCTGATCGCGGTTTACAGGTAACAAACCGAAACGGAGCCACGGGCTCCGTTTCTTTTTTTGGTAGCCGAATCGCGACGCCATTTTTTCAAAAGAAGCGGCCTAGTCCGTACGGGTCATCGGGTGAACGGCGCGACGGTCCAGTGCCGTAACAGACGGAACCTACGATGCCGGGAGCCCGAATGAAGATTCTCCGCCGCCTCGCGTTCGCATTTCTTTTCGCCGGCTGCTGCGCTGCAGTCGCCGACGACGTGCGTCCCGCCACGCAGTTCCAGCTGTATTCCTTCGTTGACCTCTATCGGCTCACCGTGAGTGCGGCCCCGGATGCGCTGCTCTTCCCGTCGCCGGTTGCTACGCCTCAGGTTCGTGTCGCCATG